>CAIJTV010000418.1:0-4468 GCA_903823635.1 uncultured Planctomycetaceae bacterium | reverse complement strand
ACGTCGAACTCGCGAAGCTCGGGGAAATCAGCCTCGGTTTCGGCTACCTCATCGACGCCAACGCGCGCCTGATGCTCTTCGTGGTCACGTTCGTAGCCGCGTGGATTCACTTGTTCTCTGTAGGCTACATGCAGGACGACGACTCCCGCGGCCTGCCCAGTTGAGCGATGCCACCGAGAATGACGACTCGGAACTGTAATTCTTCCACGATGGGAGCAAGCACAACGGCTGTCAGCGCGATCAGACCCAGCACTGCTATTCCAACGTCGGACTCCATCATCTCGAGAAACGGATGTTGATCCGGAACTTCCCCGGTCAGCCCTGCTGTCAACGCGACAACCAGCACTCGCAGCATCGCCGTGGGAACATACGCCGCGAGGAAGACTTCTGCAGCGTATCGCAGCTCCGTGAGAAAGCTGAATGGTTCATCGACTTCACCCGATGTTTCGCCTGGTGAAATCATTTCCGCTGATGAACTGATATTGCTCTCGGCCTGAGGAGCAGCCCATGGAGATTCTGATGCTTCACTGTGAGAAGGAACTGAACTGGCTCCCGACGGTGTGACGGCACGTTCAACAGGCAACGGGTAGCCGGGCATTGGTGCAGCGGAAGCGTCATCCAGATCAGGCCAGAAATTCGCCGGTGAATACTTTGCAGCCTGGTAAGCTTGAGTCTGCGGCGAGGGCAAAAGAGCTGCGGACTCGGACAGGCGTGCTCGGCCTTGTAGTCGAGCCACAAAGACAACGACCCCGAAGACAAGGAACAAAAAAACATCCATGACAACGGTCTGAATCAGTGCGCTCTGCATGTCTTCCGGCGACATCTGAGAAGCTGCGGATTTCTTCTTGTCCGACTCTTCAGATGGGGGGGGCACCTCAGCTGATGTTGTCTCAGTAGGCTTTACCTCTGGCGCTGCTGATTCCTCAGCAATCGGTGATGTTTCTGCTGTTGATGATGACGTCTCGGCAGAGCTGACGGCAACAGGGTTGGTCGCGGGCCTGGAGGCCGCTTTGGCTCCGGGCTTTTCCTGAAGTGAGACCATTGTCATCAGGAGAAACATCAGCAGCGACAGCCCGATTCCGACAAATGTCAAAACCGGTGGCACTCGCAAAATGCCTCGGCGAGCAGCCGGAAGAGCGTGACCAGTCAGATTCCGTCGTCCGATCCAGACGACGATCATCCAGACACTGGACGCCATAATGCCCAGCACGAGGAACCCAGCTATGGTGGCCCCTGGCGTTATCTGCTCCGGGGCAGCGGCGGCCTGAGCCAACAGATTAAATTCAGCCAACAGACCGGGAAACAGGTTGTTCACAAGCATCGTGTGCCATTCTTCAGAGCCAGCACTTCAAAACCAGCAATGGGCTATTTCTGTCACACCCTCGACCAGTCGGATGCTGGCCAATACTATTCTCCGCACGATGTGAATTGAGGCCGGGTGTTCGCGGAATACCTTTCGAAGTCAGCCTCAATCGTGAACGCGCACGGAATATCCGTTCGGGTATCAGAACGCGGAGTAGAAGCCTTGTCGACCATTCTTGACGAAATCCTCGAACAGAAGCACCGGGAAGTCGCCGCTGCGCGTGAACGAATTCCTTTTTCGACGCTGGAACGACGGCTGACTGCTGCTCCTCCCGTGCGAGGATTTCTTGAGGCCCTGAAGGCCGCCAGCAAACCCGGTTTGATCGCGGAAGTCAAAAAGGCATCGCCATCAGCCGGGCTGATCCGCGAGGATTTTGACCCGGTGACCATTGCTCGCCAGTATGAAGTGGCCGGAGCGACTTGTCTGAGTGTGCTGACGGACGAACATTTCTTTCAGGGGCATCTGGATTTCCTGCAGGCGATCAGGCAGATCGTGCGAATCCCGGTGATGCGGAAGGAGTTCATCATCGACCGCTATCAGATCGCAGAAGCGCGAGTCGCAGGGGCGGACTGTGTACTACTGATCGCCGAATGCCTTGATGATGTGCAGCTTAACGACCTGTACAACTACGCTCGCAGTCTGGGGATGGACGTTCTGATCGAGCTTTACGATCTGGAAAACGTGGAGCGTGTTCTGGCGACAGGAACAAAGTTGCTGGGCATCAACAATCGTGATCTTCGAACCTTTGTGACGTCGCTGGAACATACCTTTCGAGTGAAGCAACTGGTTCCCGAAGACATCCTGCTGGTCAGCGAAAGCGGCATCGCCAGTCACGCCGATATCCAGCGTCTTCGAGCGGAAGGAATCGGCGCAGTGCTTGTCGGCGAATCGCTGATGAGACAGCCTGACATCGGAATTGCGGTCCGGTCTCTCATGGGCACCTGACGCCCTGGCCGCCAGTTTGAAATGGACCCGGCATTTATCAAATGCCGTCACCAGCAGTCCTTTCCTTACGGCATCGCTCTTTAATCTACCGAGCGAATGTTCTCCGGTATATCCGTGAGCACACTCGCGAGCAAATCCCGTCTTTGGAAATGAATTTTCCTGCACAGGGCCCTTACCAAATCTTAACAAACAGCGATTAACAATAAGAGTTCTTCATTGTCTTAACTGGATATCGATGATTCCTCAAAAGAGACCTTCACTCAGGGGATCGTCGATGCCGCCGACTTTGTTTTGTTTTCTTGTCGAGGTGCTGTATGCCGATTCGCAAACGTGGTTTTACCTTGATTGAGCTTCTGGTGGTGATTGCGATCATCGCCATTTTGATTGCCTTGCTTCTACCTGCTGTACAACAGGCTCGTGAGGCTGCTCGCAGGACTCAGTGCAAAAACAATCTCAAGCAACTGGGCCTTGCTATGCACAATTACCATGATACGGTTAATGTGTTTCCGTGGGGCTGGGATGCTCGAGAGACTTTGTGGACGGCGATGATCCTCCCACAAATCGAGCAGGCGAATCTCTACAGCACACTCATCTGGCAGGAAAGCGGCCCTGGCAACTGGGATGCGGTCGGAAGCCCAAACTCGAAAGCTTGCTCTACGATCATTCAGGGTTTCATGTGTCCCTCGATGCCTTTAGGCCCACGCGACAACGAAGACATCCCAGGACGCGTGCCTGTTAGCTATCGCGCCTGTGGTGGCTCCATGATTTCTTCAGATGATGCGTCAACTCGCCCCGCTGGTTTTAACACCGCAGCGTTCAAATCGCTGGAAGAAAACAATCTGGACGGCATGTTCTATGGTTGCAGTAACATCAAAATGAGAGACGTGATTGACGGCACCTCGAATACAATATTGATCGGGGAATCTCGAACATCGATTTACTCAAAAGATGGCCAGCAAATGGACTACTGGCAGTTTGGGTCTCCTCAGACGGGCAATTGGAACCTGAACGGAGCTGGTGGAACAGAGTACTCTGAAGGGGTGGGCTCCTGCGTGGTCAAACCGAATGCAAACCTGGACCTGACAATCCACGGCGTTCTGATGGAAATGTCGTTTGGCAGCTACCATGTCGGTGGTGCTCAATATACGCTGGCAGATGGCTCGGTAAGGTTCATCTCTGAGAACATCGACCTTGGCGTCTATCGTGCACTCGGAACAAGAGCTGGTGGTGAAGTTGTGGGTGAATTCTAACCCCGCTGAACCCAGGACCGGGGCAATCTTTCAGATGCCCCGGATCACTCGAAACTGGGTTCCCTTCATTCGTAAAGTTCATCATCACCATGGTTGTTCCTGGAGCATCTCCGTTGAAACGTTCCCGTGCCTGTCTCCTCGTAGTTTCTTTGATTGCGTTCCCCTGGCTGTCAGGATGTAGCGCCACAAACGATATTGACTATGGCAGTGTGAATTTGGTCTCTGTCAGTGGAACTGTGGCCCTCGATGGTAAGCCACTCCCGGGCGCGGTAATCACATTCGAGGATCCGGAGAAGGGCACCTTTTCCTTCGCACGAACAGATTCAGACGGCGAGTATACGCTCCAGTTCGACAGCCAGATGGATGGCGTCATCCCCGGCAAAAAGGTTGTCCAGGTCAGCACAACTCGCAACATTCTGGGGCTGAAGGGGGAAGAAGGAGTTGAAGAAGGCGAGTCCTCTTCAGAAGGTGGCGAAGCCCCCAAAGCAGCCGGGGAAACCGTTCCGTCTTGTTACAACAAAGAGTCGAAACTTACTGTCGAAGTGACATCCTCAACAACCACATTCGACTTTGACCTGAAGTCCGATTGCTCGACGACAGGCTCCAAGTAGCGACTTCCATGGACTGACCCGGAAGGCGTCACTTAACGGATGTATCGCAGCAATGGTCAGCAACTGAGCACACGAATCAGACCCATGCCAACAAGATAGGCAGCAGGGTGATCGAAGTTATTTCCTTGATGGTATTTCATGGATGGGAGTACTTGACTTTTTCTACATTTCCCAAGCTCTGACTTTGCGACGCAAGGCATTTGAGTAGACTCATCGACACGGGAAATCGACCAGTATCCTGCTAAAACGGCCGTTTTGTCTTAATGATGGTGACAAGGCCTCGGGAGCAGGTGCGATGT
>CAIJTV010000417.1:0-3134 GCA_903823635.1 uncultured Planctomycetaceae bacterium | reverse complement strand
AGCATACTTTTCGGCGGTGACTACGGGCAGGGCCCAACCGGCAGAGGATATTTCAGCCCTCCCAGTCTCGAACATAAGGGAATTGGGCTCATCGAAATCACAACAATTTTCGAATCCACCAGTTCGAGTATTTCAGCATCAATTTCTCGATCGCCGAGGATCACTCTGTTGAGACAATTCCTGCCACTGTTGCTCGGTCTTTCGATCGGCATCATTCTCAATGTTTCGGCCTTCGGTCAGGATGATTCTCTTCGCGCGATTCAATCGAAAGGCGCACTGGTCTGGGGGGCCGATCAGGAAGGCGGCGGACCGTTTGTTTTTCCTGACGAGAAGGATCCCAATAAGCTTGTTGGCTTCGAAGTGGAACTGGCGGAGCTGATTGCCAGCCATATTGGTGTGACCGCTCAGTTTGCACAGGGACAATGGGACAAGCTGCCGGATCTGCTGGATCGAGGCGACATTGATATCGTGCTGAATGGTTTCGAATGGAATACCGGCCGAGCAGAACGGTACGGTACGTCGATCCCGTATTACATCTACGAACTACAACTGCTGGCTCGCAAAGATGACGAATCCATTCAGTCGTGGAACGATTTGATCACTCAGCCTGCCGGACAACCTCGGAAGATGTCACTGCTTGGCGGCGCGGCGGCGGAAGACTTTACTGCGGCGTTTGCGGCCGAACACAAGACAACGATTGAGCTGGCTCTTTTCGATGGCGTTACGGATGCCATGCGAGCGGCCGAACTCGGTACGGATCGTATCGACGGGAATGTTCAGGATTTGCCGATCTGGAATTTCTATCGCAAGGACTTTCCGAACCTGAAACCTGTGGGACCTCCGGTTGGGCGAGGCTTCTACGTGGCCTTGCTGCGTAAAAGTGATCGAAAGCTTCTTGATTCTGTCAATGAAGCGATCAACGCCGGGCTTCGTGATGGTCGCCTTCGCACCATCTTTGAACGCTACGGCATGTGGAACGACGTGCAGGCCCTGCGTGCTCTGGAGACATCAGCGGACGGTGGATTTCGCGGGCTGGTTAAGGCGGAAGAATCAAACAACCAAAGGACGGCAGAAGGTGGCTCAGAAACAGACTCCACGAAGAGACCAGAGCTGTCTTCATCACAATCATTGCATGGTCTGAAAGTGATTACTCAACGCGGTTGGTTCCTGGTGAAAGCCGCAATGATGACAGTCTTGTTGTCCATCACGGCAATGCCACTGGCCGTGTTGATTGGCCTGCTGATGGCTTTAATGAAGCTCTATGGCAAATGGTTCGTTTCGATTCCAGCGACATGCTACGTCGAACTGGTTCGAGGAACCCCGTTGATTCTGCAGTTGTACGTGATCTATTTCCTGGTGCCCGAGGTTCTGAAGTATCTGTTCCCCGGAACTCATTTCAGCATCAGCGCGTTTTGGTCGGCCGTTGCTGGGCTGGCTATCAACTATTCTGCCTATGAAGCGGAAATCTACCGCGCGGGACTGCAGGCGATTCCCAAAGGTCAGATGGAAGCGGCCCTGTCTCTGGGAATGACTCGCAATCTGGCTTTGCGGCGAATCATTATTCCTCAGGCGACTCGCATCGTCATACCACCCGTCACCAACGACTTTATTGCCCTGTTTAAAGATACGGCGGGGTGTAGTGTGATCACGGTCGTGGAGCTCTCCAAAGAGTACTACATTCAGGCTCGCAACACCGGGGCAATTGTTGAGCTCGGATTGTTGTCAGCTTTCCTGTACCTGGCGATGAGTTATCCCTTGTCACTGCTGGCCGGTCGACTCGAACGACGACTCGGAAAGGAATCACGCTGATGATTACTCTCAACGGGATCGTAAAGCGATATGGTTCGCAGGAAGTGCTCCGTGGCGTCACCATTTCCGTGGCGCGAGGAGAAGTCTGTGTTCTGCTGGGTCCGTCAGGCGGCGGCAAGAGTACTCTGCTGCGCACCATCAACGGACTGGAAACATTCGACGAAGGATCGATTGATGTGTCGGGAACGCAACTGATAGGCGGCGACATTGCGTCACGTGAAGCCGCGTTGCTGAAGATTCGCCGGAAGGTCGGGATGGTCTTTCAGCAGTTCAACTTGTTTCCTCATCGCACAGTGCTCGAAAACGTGATCGAAGCGCCGATGCAGGTGTTGAAGCAATCCCGCGAACAGGCCGTCGGGAAAGCCAAAGAACTGTTAGCTCGAGTCGGCATGCTGGAGAAGAGTAATGCTCGCCCGACATCACTTTCCGGAGGTCAACAGCAGCGAGTTGCGATCGCGAGAACTCTGGCGATGCAGCCGGAGGCGATTCTGTTCGATGAACCCACGAGTGCTCTGGATCCGAACACGACGGCGGAAGTCATCTCGGTGATGCAGGATCTGGCGAAGGGCGGACAAGGTATGATCGTGGTGACGCACGGGATGAAATTCGCCCGCAGTGTGGCTCACACGGTCCATATTCTTCATTCGGGTGCGATTATCGAGAGCGGCCCACCGGAGCAGGTCTTCGAGGATCCTCGCCACGAGATTACTCGCGGATTTTTGATGGAGGCGAATTGAACGGCGATCGAGTGTTACGTATCAAACACGAGGCCGTGTTCGGTGATGTGGAACGGCATGATGGTTTCTTCGCAAGCACTGCCGCGATGTTTGGCCACATAGAGAGCTCGCCCCATTTTGTTGTCGTGGCGAGTCTTCCCGATCATGATGATCGTGTTGGCGTTGGACAATACATCACCGGACTGAATCGGGCGACTAATCAAATCATCCAGCATCACTTCATGGCTGGTATACAGCAACATGCCGCTGATGGAATTGTGATCGTAAGCGTGTTTCATCACTTCCGGTTCTTGGGCTCGGAAATGAACTCGAAACAGATCTCGCGCCAGCCAGTCGTGATCTTTGCGCAGCACCTGATGATAAACATAGTCGAACAGATGAAACTGGAATGAGTCGGAATCCTTCGTTGTCGGCTCAACGCCATCGATCACGCACCGACGGACTCCGTGGACAAAGTTGCCATAGAAGTAGGCGATGGTTTGATCCAAGCGTCTCATTAAGTCGGCCTTGAACTCCTGCCATTCTTCGGGCTGCATGTCGCCGATGGTGACTCGTCGGCCGCCGCGGTTGAATACGTGCAGATAGTCT
>CAIJTV010000416.1:0-6107 GCA_903823635.1 uncultured Planctomycetaceae bacterium | reverse complement strand
CACCAACAGATGGTCCCGGCAAAGATCCTGTTGATCCACCGACTGATAGTCCCGGCAAAGATCCTGTTGATCCACCGACTGATGGCCCCGGAAAAGATCCCGTTGACCCTCCAACAGATGGTCCCGGCAAAGATCCCGTTGACCCTCCAACAGATGGTCCTGGCAAGGATCCTGTTGATCCACCAACAGATGGTCCCGGCAAAGATCCGGTTGACCCACCGACCGATGGCCCATGTGATGATCTGACCGATATTCCACTGCCAGATCCATCAATCCCGGATGTCACGCCGGATTTACCGACCAGTGAAGATCCCTCGCATTGCGGCGGCGGTCATAACACGCCACCCGGCAACGGAGATTCCCCTGTTGTTCCAGAACCGGGCAGCATCATTCTGCTCGGCATCGCTGGCGGTGTAGGCGGAGCAGGCTTCATTCGCCGTCGGCTGAAGAAGGCGAAGGCCGTCGGAAAATGATCTACGAAATCTGTGTTTTGAGTTCCTGAATCACGGCGACAGGCTCATCGTAAAAGAAGTTTGCCATCAGGTGTTCTGCACAGAACAGCACAATAAGCAGGCCTGCCAGAACAGGAAACACTTCGACTCCCAGCCGTGCTACCCGAACAGCTCGCTGTAACTCATTGACGTCGTGCACAATCATTATTCGATCAGTGCCAAACATCTGCAGCAAAGTATTGTCAGGAATGCGAATCAGGTCCGACTCCTGATCTCGGAAGTTCACTGAGAATGCAGCTTCGTAGGTGCTGGGAGATTCAAATGGCGTGACGCGATAGTGACCGGGATCCACGGCATCTGTAATCAGCAAAGATGATTCCTCTGCAGGCAGAGTTCCCGACGTCTGCCGCAGCCCGGGGCGGCGGAGCCGATATTGTTCAAATCGCTGGCTCACCGGGACTGGCAAGTTGATCGCAGCTCCTGCGGTGAAGTTTCGTCGCTGGTCGTTTACGCCAGCAAGATGTTGCAGGATTCTGTCGTTCAGCACAACGAAGGAGATGTTCGAGGTCAGATTGTTCCACAGTCTGCCTCCGTCGTTAAGGTTGTCCATCGCCGAAGTAAACAGCAAGCATCGTCCTGATCCGATTCGTCGCTCAAGCAGAGCTGGCTGACCCTCCTGATTGTCATAATTCAGCAGCACCGTTACTTCGTTAGACTGCTCCACCGCCCAGCGTCGATCAAATGCCACGATGGATAACTCGGTTCTCAGACCTTCGTGTTCGGAAAACGGCTGAAGTAATGGATGCTGGACTTTCGTCAGACGTAGACTGCCAGGCTGGCTGCGAAACGGAACACTGCGAATGGGTGTTGCTGGAAGCAGATCTTTTGCAACGGTAACAGACCATGCGGCCGCTTGAATTCGGTTCGAGCCGGCCACTACGAAGACTCCTCCACCGGATTCCGCAAACCCCTTTAGTCCGCTCCAAAGAGATTCATCCGGACGCGCGCAGTTGACCAGAAATACGGCGTCATACTGAGCCATATTCTGCTGACTCACCTGAGCAGTCACGACACTAGTGATTTCACACTCCGGAGTACCCAGACGTTCCAGTTCTTCGGGCAGTAAAGCGTTCCGAATGTACAGCCCTTCTTCCAATCGATCGGAGATTAGTAACAGTCTGGGACGCGGACGAACACCACACGAGAAATACTTCAAGTTGTCATCTGGCAATGGATCTTCGGAGTTTAATCTCACCACGCCCTGCACATAGGTCTGATTGCCTGTGATTCGCACTGCAGTTTGAACCTCAGCCGATCCATTGCCAAGATCTACGATCTGAGGAGCCCCGAAGCGAGTTTCAGCTCCACCGGAATCAATCAACAGCGTTTCAATGGTCTTCTTCCCGGGGGGAATACCGATCGTTGAGATGTTCATCGTCAGCAGCAGGTCGCGTCCCGCAATCGTGGTATCGCTGGAAAGTCTCAGATCCATGATGGCCGCATTAACGGCGTCAGGAACCGAAACATCGACAATATAGATCTGCAGCCAGTCATGCTGCTTTAGAAAATCAGACAGCCCGCTTTCATCCGGATCCTGCCATGCTGTCCGTGATAAATCTGTGAGCACATAAATCTCGCGTGCAAACAGATCTGCAGATCCTCCAAGGCCCGCGTCTTCCTGAACACGTTTTCGGTCGTCGACCTGAGTCTGAATTGCAGCCTTGATTCGGCGATTCAGGGATTCCGGGACCGCAGTCGGTTCCAGCGTTTCGAGTCTTGAACCTGCTCCGATCAGGTCTGCCTGAAAGATGATATCTTCATTGGGAGTGGCTCCGGAGATGGCAGCTCGACTGCCTGAAGGAAGTCGGCCAATATGCTCCTTCACGATATCTCGACAATGTTCCAGACGAGTTCGATTCTCATGCCGGTACTTCATGCTGAAGCTGGTATCGAGCAGAAAAACAGCCGCCACCGGGATGTTCTCAGATGTCTCCGCTCGAGGAGATAACAATTCCGCACGAACTCGCAGACCCCATGGAATACCGACTCCGATCAAAGTTGCTGCGATACCAGCCAAAAGGCACCAGAGTCTCAGGCGCCCCTTACGTTCACGATGCTCAACCGATGCAGTGTCGCGATTGGCTCCACGCGCGGCGAACAGGAAATAGGCCGCAGTGCTTCCGGCAATTGCGGTTGCGAGTATTGCCCATTCCCACCAACGGAGTCCGTATCGTGCAGCGGGCAACGACGGGCGAGCGATCGCGATCACCAGAATGGCGATGACCAGAGAACGAAGAATCAGCAGCAGCAAATGTCTTAGCTGCATTCGGCGAGCGTTGGACGGTTGACGTGCTTTCAGCAACCGCAGCGCGGGGAATTCAATGCGTTTGGGCTTGGCACGCATGACCATGTGCAGGATGACCGGCACGGTTGCCAGCACCAGTCCAAAGATCAGTGTCGAATTGATGAGTGTCATGTGCAATGTCCGCAGCCGGAGGCAATGAATCCGCTGTGGATCTTAGACGGTCAGGCTTCAAGGGCAAAGCCGGTCAACATCTGTCTGCAGTTGTTGACTGCGTTTCAGGGCGCCTCATCCTTCGCGACTGGTAGCCGGATGATGACGTATAGTCCGATCAGCACCAGGATCAGAGTGAGGAATCGCAACGTGGTTGAGAGATTTCCCACACTGAAGGTCAGAATAAGCCCGGCAACCACAATCACAATCGCGCGGACTTTGTCGGCCGGTCGTATCCCTTTGCGATCTTCCCAGTCACTGAGGATCCTTCCAAAGAAGCGAGACCCTTTGAGTCGGCGATGCATTTTCGGCGAACACTGGATCAGCAGGTAACTTGCCAGCAGAACGAACGGAGTGCTCGGAAGGACGGGAAGAAAGAATCCAATACCCGCAAGGATCAGGCAGGCCACAGCGCCGACAATAGCGGCAGCCTGCTTAAGTCCCGTAAAGCGAGTCGATTGGTTCGGTCGCGACACTTCGTTGTTTATGTCCGTCGTGTCGGCACGATCGTTGGTCATCAGTAACCTGCGATAGTTCCAGTCCGCTTCTGTGGTCGAACAGCAGAGTTCAAAGAGATACTCTCCACACGGTACGAATTGAGGCCGGGGGTTCGCGGAACACCTTTAGAAGTCAGCCACAATCATGGTCGCGCACAGAACAACTTCCGGCTTGTCTGAGATTTCTATTAGCCAGCAGGACTCAAGCGGACTTTAACTCTATAGCGACTATTCGTCGTCGTCATTCAACAGATCTCGATAATTTTTTGATCCACGACGATCTCGCTGTCCGGCGCGGCGGACTTCGCCAACGCCACCACCGCCGTCTTCGTCGTCAGACAAACGGTTATTCTTTTTGTTGCGGCGGTCTTTGCCGCCACGCTTCTCAATAAGATGCTTCAAATCATCCGGCAGAGGCAGTTCGTTTGGCATGAGAGCACTCGAAGTACTGAAGCCTTTCACAACACCCAAAAAATGACGGACACGGCGTCCGTGTAATTTTTAACTCGGTTCAATCACTATCCTGGATTCAGCGGACATAACCCTTGGAAGAACTTCCATTCCGGGCAGACATCTTCTGTCTGATTTGCTGACCCGACTTTGTTAATTCTGACTTCTTCACTTGTCTGTGAAAAGCCTGATTTTCCGGAACCGGCAGGTTCTGCCGAGACTTATGAGAATTGTTGTCATTCGCAGTCGAGGAAAATCCCGGCCGTGTGCCGCTGACAGGTTGTACTGAATTCGGCTGTTGGCCTGCTTCGACCGGAATGCGTTCAGCTCTCGAACGTCCTTGCCCTGCCGCCGGCATTTCTGCCGGTGGCTCCGTGATTAATTCTTCGTATGGAGCCACGGGCTCCATAATGACAGGTACTTCGGCCGGTGGTTCATTCAGGTAGTAATCGGCAGAACGAGGCGGCTCAGGGATCCAGCGAGTACCCTCACTTCTGCGGAACTCCTGAAGGTTTCGGCGAGTATCCCGGGGGCGATAGCGTACTTCGGGAAGTTCGGGCTCCCATGGCCGGAACTCTCGTTCGAGCGCTCCGTGAAACAGCGGGGTCTCTGTGCGATCAAGCTGAGTCTGCTGCTCGGCATCCAGAGGACACGGGCAGTCAACGATTCGAGGGACCAGTACGACGATGACTTCTTTTCTGGACCGTTTCGTTCGTGACTGTTGAAACAAACGGCCAACCATCCAGACTTCACCGAGGCCGGCGGCTTTGATTCGCTGGTCATCGTCGATCTCACGAATCAGTCCACCAATGACCATGCCCTGCCCGTCGTTCAGGAGGACCGTCGAGTCGACCGTTGTGATCTGCTCATCCGGAAGTTCGGTGTCGAGATTGATTGATCCATCAGAGACTTCAGGATTAACCTTCATAAGCACCTGACCGTTCATTCCGATATACGGCGTCACCGTCAGCACAACACCGACATCAAGGAATTCCACACCTTGCACTGTGCTTGTTTCTGTCGTGGTGCTTTGACGATATCCGATCTTTCCACCGATCTGGATTCGGGCCTCCTGGCCATGGGTTACAAGGACCTGGGGAGATGCCAGAGTTCTGGCATCAACTGTGTTCTTTAACGCATCCAGCAGGCCATCAACTTTCGAGCCATCAATTCCCACCAGCAGTGCAGGATTGCTTGTCGACTTTGCAAAGCCCGGTGTTTTCAGTGAAACCTTGGTTCCGGCGATGTCCGACATCATTTCAAGATTCACGCCATGACGGTTGTCGGCTGAAAGATCGACTTCCAGAATATGGGCTTCAATTTGAACTTGCTTCGGTGGGCGGTCAAGCTGGTGGATACAAGCCTCGATCCGATCCAGATAATCTGGAAGATCCTCCACGATCAGCCTATCTGAAGACTTTCTGGTGTCCAGTTTTTCGGACTGCATCGATTTGACTTTGCCTACAGGCGAAAGCAGATCCTTGATGACCGCTTCGATTTCGGTGCCCGAGACATAACTCAGCGGAAAGACCTTGATCACGCGGCCCTGGACAATGGCTCCACCAGCGTCGTCCGTAGTCATTCTGGTGATGGAGATAATGTTGTTGCGGCGACTCCACGACAATCCCTGAATCGATAAAATTGCGTTCAATGCATCGGCAAGCGGAACATCCCGGAGAGTCACCGAGACCTGCTGTGTAATCGTATCTGATGACACAATGTTCAGACCGTGATCATGAGCCAGAATGGAAAGGATGTCACTCAGACTGGCGTCGTTGGCGATTAGTGTGATCAGGCCATTGTTCATTCGCAGCTCCAGATCGCGTCGACTGACGACAGTGTCCGCATCACGAAATGGAATGTTGATCACGCCTTTGTCGTCTGTCGTCACTTCCGGCAGGCCTGAACTGTTCTGCTGGAGGTCCTCTGCACGCAGTTGCTGGCGAGGCTCGCGTTGTTTCGCGAATGGTGGTGATTCGACATCGACGGGGCGTTCCGGAACGAGGTTGGGAGTTTTTCCAGGTAACTCCTGTTCCGGAATTCGTTCGTCAGCAGCTTCTTGTGCGACAACATCCTGCTCCACAATTGGAAGCGGACGCTGGTCATCCGCGGGCGGCAACGTCTGCGGTTCAGGTGGTTCGGGAAGGTCGCGTTCTTCCAGCGGTAACTGAGGCTGATCGAGGTTCAACTGAT
>CAIJTV010000415.1:0-3047 GCA_903823635.1 uncultured Planctomycetaceae bacterium | reverse complement strand
GGTCGAAATCCCCAGGACGACTGTCACCGGTGTGTCTCGTGATCGAAATCTCAATCGTGAACATCGCGGAACCAGTCTGCACTCTCCGGCGCGAGGCAACGGTCCTCGAGCATTCCTGACACGACACGACGACATGAGTCTTGTCAGGTGCCTTTGCTCGCTTAGCCAGCTGCTGAACGTTCAGATCTTCAACAGTAACGACGTAACTTGATCCCATGACCGCTGTGATGCGATCACCGAGAATCTTCGCCGTCGCAAGTTGAGGATGAATGGTTGTCATTTTTCAGGGCCGGCGGCCACGAAGTGAATCCGAATCGCTGTCCGATGAACCGACGTGTACCGAAACAGTTCGCTGTTGAACGCTGGTGTCGCAAGATATCGCTGCCCCGCGAACACCAACTCATCGTTTTGAATCGGCTCTCGACCGAGCCAGTTCATGAACGTGTCAGACTGGCATTCCACTGGTGTCAGACACCGAATCACGAAGTCCTGATTTTCGATTTCAGTTCTGACGGACGCAGTTTCTTCGGCATCACCTCGCCTGCCCTCGGGTGTTACACGGATCTTTGCAGTCCGTTGTTCTCCCAGCGGGCGATAGACAGCAAACTCAGACATCTTCTGTTCGAAGACTCTGTCCAGTGCCTGTCGGCCTTTTTTGAGCAGGTTGATCGGCGATACCAAAGGACCACTCCGTCAGAATTGGCCCGTGGCATCGAATGATGTCACGGGCCGGTCGACTATGTTGCGGCCGCGCCGATCGCAACAGGACATTTGTTGTCAAAGCGAACGTAGACGAACTCTTCAGTCACTCGCACCGGACGATCAGCGACGGTTCCAAGGAACAGCGATGATGCATCGTTAGCGTAAATGATCGTCGAGTAGGGATTCGTCGCCGCATCAAACGCAGTGGCAGGTACGGTGCGCGAGGCATAGACCTTGGCACCGATCTGCTGCGTGATCGCATTCGAGCCGGCTGGGTTGTAAGCCGGGTTCTTGATGCGGAAGACCGCGCGTCCGTTCTGCACAACCGCAGCGGATTCTTTGCCCAGTTTGGCACCACGATCAGCGATCATGACAGCCCCGGTCGTCGGATTGAAATCCAACTCCCCTGGCAACAGATCTCTTGCCGCAGGAGTGCGCAGGTTGTCGTGATCCGGCGTGCCGTGTTCAAGTTCACAAATAAGATTTGGCATATCTGATTCCTCAGTGGAGGGATGATTCGAAAAGGAAATTCGCGATCACAGATTCGGCACAGTGACGATTGCCGCAGGGCTTACGCACAACGTTTCAGACTACGCTTGACCCTTATTGAAGACTGCACCGATGTCGTCGATCTGGCCCATGCCGTAATCGAAGATGACTCGCATCTGCTGGCCCAGTGTGTTGAAGCTGCCGGGAGCGGTTTCGACCATGGGAATTCGCTGATTATTGAGGTAGCTGACAGCAAACATCGGCTGAACATTCGGATCCGAGAGCTGGAACCACCCAGTGGCTGTCTTCAGTGGCCCCATGCTGGAATGATTCAGCCACTGGGTTTCGACAACGTTGTTGAGAGTTCCCTGGAAGACGTTGGTTTCCGTGCGGTCTTTCGTGGTGTTGTCAGATCGAGTCATGACCTTTTCTGACTTGTTGATGTCGCGAGCGTTCAGGGCCATTGAACCGGCCTGAACCAGCAAGACAACAGGACCAACGTTGAGGGGATTTCCTTCACGGTCCTGCATGTTCGCCCACAGGTCGTAAGACACCTTCAGAGCGTCGTAGCCGAACGCACTCCCCGCACCAATGATGTAGTTGATCGGCTCTTTGGCTGCGCCAACCGCCGTTCTCCAGAATGCCAAGGTGAGCAGCATGATGTGGAAGTCTCGTTCAAGAGTCTGAGCACCCTTGAATCCGAGGATCTCACCGAACTGGCTGATGATCGACAGGTCATCGTTGACCATGTACTTTCGGGAAACTGCAAGCATGGCCCCCTGAGTGTCGATCTCGGTCGAGAACTTCGCATCTGAGATTTTCAGATGGGTGAGTTCACCAGATTCTGACAGTTTCTGAAGGAACCCTCCGCCCATAACGCGGTAATTGTTCTTCGGACGGAAGTCTCGCGAAGACTGCTGAGCGGCGATCCGCGGAATGACCGACTGGAATGCATTGTACCGAGCATGAACACTGCGGTTGATCGCATCGTCGTTGATCGACGCAAGATTCATGACCGAGAACGCACTGGACGCCTGCAGTTGACCAGAAGCTTTCAGAAACTCCCACTTCTGCTGCATCTCGCCAGCAAGCCGGCCATATTCAACCGGGCTGATGTGATGGGGAACAGGTTCCCCGGAGGCCAGAAGAGCCATGCGGATCAAAGAATGGTAACCGATCCCACGACAGCGAGCCGATTCCGCCTCGTTAATCACCTTCTGGTCATATCCGGAAGCCTCAATTTCAGAGGGTTTTACACCGCCGCTGATGGCGAGCGCACAGGCCAGAACTTGATGCGACGCCGGTCCACCTTCAGCATCTCCACCGCTACGGCTGAAGATGTCGAGTTTGGGAGGTGCCTTTTCGAAATCGGCGATCTTCTTGTGCAGTTCCATCGTGCGTCGGTCCCAGTTCTCCTTGATCGCCGACGCCTGCAACTCCGGATAACCAGTTCCAAAGACTTCAGAGATGGCTGCGCGCTGTTCAGCAGCATGCAGTTCACGCTGCCGCATGTCATTCAGGCGAGTTTCGAACTGATTGGCAGCGGCCAAAAGGTCGTTATTGAACTTAGCGACCGTTTCTGCGGCCTTTTGTTCAATTCCCTTCAGCACATTTGCGGCAACGAGTTCACCGGAGCCAGTGACACCATCTCCAGTTCCTTCAGACGCGGTGATCGCACCATCAGGAAACTTTGCATCATAGGCGGCCTGAAGCAGAGTTCGGTCCGCATCACTGAGTGATGCCACATCTCGTCCACACGCTTTCACAAACGCGTCGAACTTCATATCAGAGTCTCCTGAAAAACTGTCTGACGCGGAAATTGAAATTTGTGGACCAGATTCATTTGCCCCTAACCC
>CAIJTV010000414.1:0-2210 GCA_903823635.1 uncultured Planctomycetaceae bacterium | reverse complement strand
TCCGACCTGCCGATGATCGCCACCAAAACCGGGATGGCTTATCAACAGTTGGTCGAAGCCATCATCAACTCTGCCGCCCAGCGAGTGAACCACCGGGATGGTCTTTAGAGTACGAGTGCCTGACAAAACATGCACACGTAGCCGGATTCGTGAGAATTCGGAGTGGTTTCTGAGCTCTCACGAGCTCAGCTACGGTTTTGATACGGGTTCAAGAACACTCCTGACCGCCTGGTCCCCATAGACTCTCGATGCTGACGTCTACTGAAAACTGACAGAGGAATCTGAAACTGCTATCATTGACGCCGTTCAATGGGATCCGCGCGAATCTGTTTTTCTTCAGGAGTAAGTTTTCGGATGTCACTTCGACTGGCTGTGGCCACGGAAGACTTTGGGCAGCCCTTGCGGCGAGCGATCGAACTGGCGGCAGAGAATGCGGTGCAGGGCCTGCGTCTGAACGCGCGGTCGGAGATTCGTCCGGAAGAATTCTCCGAGACCGCACTGCGACAACTCAGGCTCTACGTGGAAGAGCATCAAATGACTGTTGCGGGGTTGAATTATCCCTCACGGCATTCGCTGTATGACGAGAAGTCTCTGGACCAGCGGCTGGATGGAATTCGCTCCGCAATGCGGATGGTTCGCAAACTGGGAACCTGCGAAGTGCTGGTGCGAGTTGGCCGGATTCCGGATCCCGATGCTGCTGAACCAGCGACTGACCCGAGCCGATCAAGCAGCGGGCCCTCAAACGACGATGTCGATTCGCTCCGCAATCCGTTTTCCTTTGCACCTGCGGCTGGTCTGATTAAGTCTTCAGGGCCTTCGGAGAGCCGGCAGTTTGAAATGCTGTGTGATATTATCAACGATCTCGTCGCCGTCGGAAGTCGCGAAGGTGCAACTCTGCAGTTGCAGTTGGCCAACTACGATGCCAAACGTATCTCACGACTACTGGATCGGATTAAAGCGGGTCCTGTGGCACTCGTGTTTGATCCGGCGATTTGTGTCATGACCGGGTCTCGGCCGGTGAAGTTGTTTCGTGACCTGTATCAGTCGTTCGGCTATATGCGTGCCCGGGATGCTCAGAAGGATGTCGACGGCGGTGGTATCGAGACGCCTCTGGGAGATGGATCGGTTGACTGGATGGAGCTCCTGCCGACACTCGTCGAAGCCAATTATCCCGGCTGGATCTGTATCGAACGCACGGGTGGTGATCAACGAGCGGACGACGTTTGTCGAGCTGTCTCAACCCTTCGCAAGCTGCTGCCGCTTTCGACGTGATGTCAGATTTCGATTGCGTCGGTTTCTGTTTCGTGAGTGCCCATCATGAAAAACCCTGTTCTGGCCGCGAGCGTTTTCTTGTTGGCAGCACTGAGCCTGGTGGCTGCTCTGACGTTGAGCGCGCGAACAGACTCAGCCCCATCGGATAAAGTTGCAGGCGCAGACAAGGCTCAAGTTACTGCGAACTCTGAAAGCGCGGGCAACACGCAGGGTGCGGAGAAATCGACTACACCTGCAAAGCTCGCCACCAGGCCGCCTGTGGTCTCTGAAGATCCTCGCTTCAAAGGCATGGTCTGGATTCCAGCCGGTAAGTTTACGATGGGAGAAATCGACACGGTGCCGGATGAGTTTCCTCCGCATGAGGTCGAGCTTGATGGCTTCTGGATGGATGCCACGGAAGTAACGAATGCGGATTTCAAAGCCTTCACCGATGCGACCGGATACATCACGACCGCCGAACGTGCTCCTGAACTGCGAAGCATTAAGCCGGGCTCGGAGCTGGAGAATGTTGAGATCCTGCCGGAGTTCAATAAACCGGGGTCGATTTGCAGTCTGCAATTAGACAGCCGTAAGGATATTGATCCGGCTAAAGGAGCATATAGTTGGTGGCAGTATGTGCCCGGAGCTAACTGGAAACATCCTGAGGGCCCCGGTTCAAATCTTGAAGATCGTATGGATCATCCGGTGGTTCATGTGAGCTGGCTGGATGCTCAGGAATACTGCAAGTGGGCGGGCAAACAACTGCCGACAGAAGCTCAGTGGGAGTACGCGGCACGGGGAGGTCATTCAAAAGAAACTTATCCGTGGGGTAACGAACGAAATCCGGACGGCAAATGGCTGCACAATATCTGGCAGGGCGAATTTCCCGTTGAAGACACCGGAGAAGACGGGTTTACACGTACGGCTCCGGTTCGAAGTTTTCCGGCCAATGATTACGG
>CAIJTV010000413.1:0-7954 GCA_903823635.1 uncultured Planctomycetaceae bacterium | reverse complement strand
CGAGCGTGTCGCAGTTTTATCGCGGGCACCTGGCCCGACTATATTGAGATCGGCCTTCCGGCCGGCAAATCCGTGATCCCGATTGAACTCATCGCCGGTGATAGCGACAAACGAGGTCGCGAAGGGCTGTGCTTTGAGTTATCGATGTCGCCTCAGGCGTCTGATCGGCGAGTCGCCATTATCAACGATGCGCATCGGATGAATGCCGAAGGAGCGAACTCCCTGCTGAAGACTCTGGAGGAACCACCCGCCCAGGCTTTGATTCTGCTGGTCTGCGATAATCCCGATTCGTTGCTGCCAACAATTCGATCACGCTGTCAGGTCGTGCGATTTTTTCCGATGACCGAAACGGACGTTCGAGACATCCTGATTGCCGAAGAAATGGTCGAGAACCCCGAAGAAGCGGCCACGATTGCCGCCATGGCTGAGGGCAGCATTACGCTCGCAGCGCAGTTATTGAATCCTGACCTGCGACAGCTTCGCCAACTGATCAGCCAGCAGCTTGATCAATTGGAAAACATGAAGCCGGTGGAGATTTCCAAACAAGTCACTGATGAACTGGAACGAATCTCATCAGGAGCCGATGAACAACGCCGCAACGGACAATGGCTGCTGCGGTTTGTCGCCGAGGTTTTGAATGGTCGCCTGCGAAGACTAACCTCGGGAGATTTCTCCGACCCGTTGCTGAAGCGATTTGGCGTTCGCAACGGCGTTGATATGCTGGCCCCGTTACTGGATCGAGTGATCTCGGCGGCTCATCAGATCGAAGGCAACTCGCCGGTCAGATTGGTGCTCGAAGCCATGTTCGACGACATCGCTCGGCAACTACGGCTCGGCCCAATTTCTGCAAGATAAAGTCTAATTTTGTAGACTGGCCACTCTTGTCCAATAAAAAACGACGGGCAGAAATACCCGTCGTACTTTGAGTGGCCTGGTGGATTGGTGGATCCTATGGATTTCGAATTGCCCAAAGATGTTTGAAGGTTCTCAGGTAAATCGTGCCGTTGGAGATGGCCGGTGATGACGACTGATCTTCGCCCAGTTCATTGACCGCCAGCGACTTGAATTCTCGCCCGGTCTGAACCACGGTGATGCGACCATCGCGAGCCGTGAGGTAAAGTTTTCCATCAGCCACCACTGGTGACGCACGATGACGCTGGCGATGAGTTGCTTCGGAGTAGACTTCTTTGCCCGTCATTTTTTCAAGAACCGTCAGATTGCCATTCTCCATGCACAGATAAACCAGATCATCAAGGATAACTGGCGTTGGCACGTCGGGAGTTCTTTTCCACGACCAAAGCAGCATATCCGCTTTGCCTGTGATGTCTCCGGTGCCCGTGGGCTTGATCGCCAGCAGAGGATGCTGCTTGGCTGACGGGACAACAATGATGCCCGGGGCTGAAACTGGTGACGCCACAAATCGCAGAGTCGGATCGTAAGGCAGCACTTTGTCATCACGTCGATTGAGTCCGCCACAACGCCAGACTTCGTGACCCTCTTTCAAATTGTGAGCCACGATGAAATCAGCTCCGTGGCTGAGAAGCAGCTTGGTCTCGCCATCCTGATACATCATGGGTGAAGCATACGAGTGTTCGTTCTCGGCTTCGGCATCGCTGGGACGGTCAACCTTCCAGACTTCCTTGCCGGTGGCTCCATCGAGTGCCACGACGCAGGCTTCGCGAGTTTTCGCATCGCCTTCGCCATGAATCAACTGCAAATAGAGTACACCGTTATCCAACACTGGTGTGGAACTCATGCCGAACTGAATACTGAACTTGCCGTAGCGATCCTGAAGATTGAACTTCCAGACTTCTTTGCCTTCAACTGTGTAACAGCCCAGCGTGCCTTCGCCCATGAAGGACCAGACATGTTTGCCATCAGTCACTGGTGATGGTGACGCGGAGTTGCCTTCGTCGCCACGAGCATCTTTATTCCCTGAAGCCACGACCTGCTTCCAGAGTTCTTTGCCTTCCGTGCTGACGGACATCAGCACCAAGTCGCCACCAGCGTTGACCGACGTCAGAAAGATCTGTTTGTCCCATACGACTGGTGAAGCACCGGCGGAACCGGGCAATTCAAGCTTCCACGCGACGTTCTTCGTGGGGCTCCATTCCGTCGGCAGATTCTTTTCGGTGCTCAGACCATTCCCGGCTGGACCTCGCCACCCCGGCCAATTGTCGGAGAGTGCTGACGCAGAGAAACCAACGGAGACAGATAACAGCACCAGACAACGAATCACGAACACCACGGCAATTCCTCACAAAGGCAGGACGAATCAAGAACGAGCGTCCGCAGTTTGCCGACAGCCAACTCGCCCGTCAATCGAACCGCTGATTGCTCGACATCCAAAGTTCCCTCGGGAGTGAAGCCTGCGGTCCGAGGCGCGTGGTGCGCGCGAAGGATTAACCACAGAGGTCACAGAGTTCACAGAGGGGAATCACAGAGAGAGCGTACGTTTTTGAACGCAGGGGCTGCAGAGGAACGCTGCGGGAAAACAAGCTCTTCTGCTTCCTCTGCGTTACCCTACGAACTCCGCGTTCACAAGAACTGCTTTCGCTCCTCCTGCGTTTCCTCTGTGCACTCTGTGACCTCTGTGGTGAACCCTGCGATTCAGACGCAGCTGAAAGGATCCATGACGCGCAAACCACCGCGCAACAAAAAACCATCGGACAATCTCGAAAGACTGTCCGATGGTGTGTTTTCTCGACGTGGTCAGATCGCCGAGGCCTCTTGTTGGTTTCTCAGGCCAACTGCTTTCGACGATTAACGAGAGTACGAATACGTTCGGCGAGCAGAGCTGCGTCGAATGGTTTTCGGAAGGTTTCGTTAAACACCGAACGGTCGAAGCCGGATGCGTTGTCTTCGTCGCTGAGCAGACCGATCAGAACGGTTTCGGTGAACTCTGTGTTTCTCCGAAGGTTCTGAGCAATCATTAACGCTTCTTCGCGTCCCATAACAAAGTCCACCACGACGCAATCGGGGTGAATAGACTCTGCCTGGATACCAGCTTCAAAGCCACTGGCAGCAATTTCGATCTTAAAGTCGTCGTTGGAAATCATCTCATTCAAACTCGATCGAGTTGTCAGATCTGAACCAACGAGCAAAATTTTGCCCATTGCTTCGTCTTCCAGCTCGCCGAGCGGCATTCCGTGTTCCTTTAGGAACCGGATAAGATGTTCGCGTGGAATGCGTCTATCTTGTGAGCCAGGAATTCGATAGCCTCTCAGTCGTCCGGAATCGAACCACTTTGAGACAGTACGCGGGGCAACTTTACAGATCTTTGCTACCTGACCAGTAGTGAAGATCGTCTTCATGGGCGGGCTCTCCAATCAGTTCTGCACCATCCCGGTTCCCGTCCTAGGAACCCGGATCGCCATTACTCGGATGTCCCATTTCGGATGAGTTTCAGAAAAGAAACTCGCTGTCGTGACAGCCGAAACAGTACGCGGGTCCGAGATAATAACAGGGGTCGTTCTTTGGATTGCGTGCGGCGCAATCCCGTGCCTGCACAAGGCACTGGGAGATATTTCACTCTGCAAATCGATCAAGACGTGCAGCGACCTTTTCCGGACATCCCTTCCGTTACGGTCAGACGCTGAAATACCCCCCTGGCGAATCAAACTATTGTGCTTCCTGGCCTCCCCGGGTAATCACACTCAGTGTTATTACCGCCACAACAGGATGACAATCGCCTGCTTTATGTTCGTCGTTTCGATGGGAACGACTTTAAGACGTTTTACAGACCTGCAGCAACTGCCTGGAAGAAGCCGTACAACGGCTGAAGCGGTTAACCGTCGGACACGGTTGGTTTTCGTTTCTCGGTGGTCCGTTTTCGGACTAGCACAAGAGTCAGCTATCAGCACAGTGGTTCTGTCTGAAAACCGAAAACCGCAAACTAAGAACCTGCCGCTTCGCGGCTACGCCGCCCTGCTCTTCTTCGCGGCTGCGATGAAGTTGCCGTGTTCGTCGACGTCTTCGAATCGCAGTGAGAGTCGACGGGAGATCCCGGACTCTTCCATCGTGACTCCGTATAATACGTCTGTCACGGCCATCGTGGGCTTGCGGTGAGTAATCATGATGAACTGCGTATTCTGCTGGAACTCGCGAAGCACATTCACGAATCGGCCGATGTTCGCGTCATCCAGCGCGGCATCGACTTCGTCCAGAATACAGAACGGACTGGTGCGGCTCCGGAAGATCGACAACAGCAACGCCACGGCTGTCAGCGTCTTCTCTCCACCGCTCAACAATGAAATGCTGCGAAGTTCTTTACCGGGCGGGCGAGCCACCACGTCAATCGAACATTCCAGCACATCTTCCAGGTCTTCCAGAATCAGGTCGGCTTCGCCACCGCCGAACAGCTTGCGGAACAGTTCCCGGAAATAGCCGCGAATGGTCTCGAAGGATTCGAGAAACATTCGCTTGCTCTCCACATTAATACGTCGCACGATGTCTCGCAGCGTGTCGCGAGCGGATTCGAGGTCCGTTAACTGCATGTGCAGCCGCTGAAAGCGAGTTTCCAGCTCGATCAGATTGTCGAGACTCTCGCTGCCGGAGTTACCAAGCTTCTTCAACTGTCTTCGCAAACGCTCAACGCGGCGATCAATCTCTGTCCGCATTTCTGTGTATTGGTCAGTATCCGCAACAATAGCCTGAGCCGCCTCGTCGAACAGAATCGGGGCTGGAGCAGACGCCGTTCCGGCCGCCATTTTCAGCACGCTTTCGGATTCTGATTCAGAATCGCTCTCGGATGAGTCGGAGTTCTGACGCTGCAGCCAGACGGCGATTGCCGAGCGACCCTGAGCGACAGCCTCACGGACTTCCAACTGAAACTCTTCCCGAATTCGATCGGCTGTCGTGGACAACTGGTGATCAATGCCGCGGACCTGCAACTCCACTTCGTGGTGTCGAGATTCATGCAGACGCAGAGTTTCTCGGAGCTGCGTTTCGGCTGCAGTCGCAGCATTCCGGTTGGCTCGCAGACGATTTCTCGTGCTGGATCGCAGATGAACTTCGGTTGCCAACTGTTCGTCGGAGACGCTGAGTTCAGCAATCTCGGCTGAAGAGTTCAGACGTGCGATCAGAAGATCACGCTGACGTTCCGCCGCAGAATGCAAACGACGGTCTGCTTCCTGCTGTTGCAACTGACGCTGTTCCAGATCTTCACGAACTCGTTCCACCGCTTCCTGAAGTCCCAGAAGTCGTTCTTCGGATCGAGTCAACTCAAGGCTGGCCGCGGTTCGATCTCGCTCAATGGCTTCCAGTTCATGCTGACGTTCAGCCAACTGCGCGGTCATTTCCGCGATCAGTTGCTGACGCTGTTGCAACAGATCTTCTCCCGACTGATGCTGCTGCTCGGCTTCATCAATCTGGCTCAGAAGTTCGGTGATCTCATCAGACAACTTCTGCTGCTGAACAGTCAGCAGATCGCTCTGACGCTGTGATTCTTTCATCACGCGGCGATGTTCGGAGAGTGCCTTTTCGGTTTCTCGACATCGTGCCGACGACTGATTGACCTGAGCGCGAGTCGTATTCAATCGCTCGTCGGTCGTGGAAATATTCTGGCCAAGCGATCGAAGCGACAATTCCCGCTGAGCGATCTCGTGTTCCAGGCGATGCAGTTCGTTACGCAGCCGACGCAGTTCGCTCTTGCGTGAAAGCAGAGCCGACTCATTGCGAACCGTACCGGCAAATAAAGTCCCATCATTTTCAATCAGTTCGCCCTGCAACGTGACAAAGCGACACTGTCCGCCGGTTGCGGCATGCAGACGCAGAGCATCCGCCAAAGTTTCGACGACCCATGTGTCGGCCAGCAGATGACTTGCGAGTCCCGGCATCGACTGCGGTGGGCGAGCCAATCCGTCCGCACGGCCAACAATGCCTTTCTGGCCGAAGAGCAACGGTGGAGCTTTGTCGCCCTGTGAAAACACAGAACGTACGACTGCGCTTTCCGTGCGAGGATCGACCCAGGTGACCTGGAGAGATTCCGAAGATCCTGAGGCAGCCAGCATGCGCTCAATGGAATCGCCATCGCCGCGACCAGGCTTTTTACGGCCCCACCAGGAGTCCGCCTGCTGAGCTGTCTCGGAGTCGCTGTCTTTGGCCGCCCAGACATCGTCGTCGTCACGACGCAGACTGCCTCGCAACTGCTGCAGATCTCGATTCGCTTCGTCCGTATGTTCGATCGAAATAAAACCAACGCGGTCCGTGATGCGGCAACGCCCGGAATTCAGATAATCAATCAGCGGCTTCAGTCGCGTCACAACCAGCAACTGGGCTCGACCGGACAAAGCGACTTCAAGCAGAGCGGCGTGTTCCATGTCGACGTCGAGCAAATCGGCGACGCTGCCACAGATGAGATTCCACGGCTCCGAATCCGCTTCTTCCGCTCGCCGCAGAATTTCACGCACGCCGATTCCGAAACCTTCCTGACGATCTTCCAGATCTTCCAGGACGGCTCGACGAGCAATCTGCGCACTGCGATTCTCACGAAGCTCGGCGAGAGACTTTTGCGATTGATTCTGTTCCGTGACCAGTTGTTCGCGGTTACGAATCAAATTGTCCGCATTATTTTCGACGGCGACCAGGTCCTGTTGAGCCTGCAACATGGACTGTTCGATCGCCGGCAGCTCATCGTTCAGCTTTTGAATTTCAGCGTCAAGTTCTTCAGCCTGAATTTCAAGCTGCTGACGTTTCTGCACTGCCGCCTGATGTTTTGTTCGCAAATTGCTGAGCGCGGAAGCGGCTTCGGAATTGATGCGAACCTGTTGCATCAGTTGATGGCGAGCTGCTTCAATGTTATCTCGCGATTCCGCCAGCACCTGCTGGATGCCACCGGCCTGATCATCACCGGACAACAACATTGTACGACGACGCTCAAAGGCTGCTCGCTCAAGACTCAGCACAGACTCCAGATGCGTTTCTTCCGCCTGCGCTTCGGCCACTCGGTTCTTCATCAGGTTCTGCTGGCGAACGAGTCGCTGCAGATCCGAATGCAGTTCCGTTTCCCGAGCCGCCTGATGGCGCACGGTGGTTTCGAGGCTGGCGATGCGGCTTCGCAGATCACTGCGACGTCGCTCCACTTCACGAAGCTGATCGTCAACTTCCGACAAGGCCGCATCAGCCGCACCGACTTCAGATTCCGCGGCGACCTGACGAGATCGCAGGTCCTGAACGACGCCTGCGGATTCCTGCATCTGTGCGACCAGAACATCGCGAACATTGGATTCACGGCGGAAATCGTCGGCCGCGAGACCGACCCAAAGTTGTTCCAGTTCCGTCGAGACAGCTCGATAACGTGTCGCACGCTGAGCCTGCGTTCGGACAGTGCTGACCTGAGTTTCCACTTCGTCGACAAGATCCGACAGTCTGACGAGATTGGTCTCGACTCGCTCCAGACGCTTCAGCGCTTCGGTTCGTTTTTGCTTGAAGCGACTGATGCCGGCCGCTTCTTCAAAAATCAGGCGTCGGTTGGCCGCGTTCGATTGCAGAATTTGATCGACTCGTCCCTGTTCGATAATGCAATAGGTGGCTGCTCCGGCCCCTGTGCCCACGAAGAGTTCACGAACATCTTTCAGTCGAGCGGTGTTGCGATTGACGAGATACTCAGAATCTCCCGACTGCCATATTCTTCGGCCAACGGAGACTTCGTCCATGTCGACTGGAATAAAGCGGCTGCGATTGTCGAAGACAAGCGTCGCTTCGGCGAACTGGGAACCTGTACGGCTGGCGGATCCGTTGAAGATCACGTCCGTCATGTCTTTGCCGCGGAGACTCTTGGCACTCTGGTCACCCAGAATCCACTTAATTGAGTCCACGACGTTGCTCTTTCCGCTCCCGTTCGGCCCCACAACACCGGTGATTCCGGCAGCAAAGTCGAAGACGGTGCGGTCGGCGAAACTCTTGAATCCAAAGAGTTCGAGCGACTTGAGCATTAACCGTTATCCTTGACCTG
>CAIJTV010000412.1:0-13358 GCA_903823635.1 uncultured Planctomycetaceae bacterium | reverse complement strand
GATGCTTTCAGAATCGCTTTTGTACCATTGGTCGTTGTGAAGACGACGGTCCGACCAGCGACAGCGGCTGGGCTGTACTCCGCAGGCGAATTCCCAAAGTCGAATCCCTGAATCTTCACGCCGCCTCGTTCGCCACCCAGGATTATTGACTCGTTGGGCGATTGTTCTCGCAGGCGAAACGCTTCATCGGTGGTCCCGCACGGGATCACTCGTTTGGCTCCGTTGTGCAGCGCTGTGATCATCGTCGATGACGCGCGAAGGATATCGATAATGACGGCGGTCCCGCCGTTCAACGCGTCTGCTTCAATTAACGATGGCAGCAGGTGAACGTGGAGTTGATGGCTCATGAAACCTGGTCCTTCGCGTGGCAACGCCTCTGCCAGACTATTGTGGCAGTCGGCAGCAGTGAGGGCTGCAGGGGCCGGCTTCCGGCGGAGGACATGAGGACGCCATGGAGAGACTGCCTGATGCGACTCGCCCTGCCGCAGCACTCATCAGCTTGTCCATCTTCTTTGAGCCACATTTTGGGCACGCCGGTTTTTCGGTGCGTCCAACAAGAAGTTCAGCGTGGTGTGAGCATTCCTCACAGAAGAATTCAAACAAAGGCATTTTCGAGATCCTGTCGACAGGCTTTACTGGTTCGTGGCTGGCTTACCGACCGCGAACGAAATGTTCTGAAATTGCAGCGACTGGCACAGATCATACACATCGATAAAAGGTTGTACTCGCACATCATCGTGGATGTTCAAAATGATCCTGGATTCCGGATCGACCGCCGCTAGTCGCTGAAGTCGATCCTTAAGCATATCCGGGCCAGCGAGTCGTTGTTCTTCCAAAAAGACAGCGACAGAGTCCTGTTCCGGTTCAATCCGAATCTGGATCGCCGGATGCTGCCAATTATCGGGATCTTCTGCAGGTTCCTGAGGATCCGCCGCCTCTGTCGTTCCTTTGAGTTCCGCAGGCAACAATCGATCCGCAGTGCCTCCTACGGATGCGCAAATAAAGAATACAAGCAGCAGGAAAACAACATCAATCATGGGAGTCATCGTGTCGCCATCCTGCGAACCCAGATGCTTTGGCCGACGTGGTATCTTCATGCGACGTCTCCTGACGGTCTTCAGACGGATGTTTCACTCGGAGGCGAATGAAACTCATTCCAGCGTCGCCACGCATAACTCCATTCAATCCACATTCGCATGACCGACCAGAGTAATCTCATGCGTTCCAGTTGATCGGCAGGCAATCGCGTCTGCAGGGCCTGGGCTTCTCTCGCCGCCATGTCCAATCCCCAACGGCGTGCAAGAAGTCGGCACAGGCTGTCTGCGGAGAGATCCATTTCGTTGGAATCTTCATCCAGATCTTCGAAGGCCGCCACTTCGCGGTCGTCTTTGATCAGTCCAGCCCCGTCTGCTGTTACGAAAAACTCAAACATGCGTGATCGATAAGGATCAACTTCCAGTGGTCGAGTATTCGCCTGAGCTTCCTGAATGAGTGTTTCCAGCCCGTTCAGGATTTCACGAGCGATAAATCGAGCAGGGTTGTTTTTCTTGTTATCGTCGCTTGTGGAAATGTCCTCGGAATTCATGGGGAGCCCGGCAGAAAAAGTGAATGAACATCAAATGCGGTGCAGGACATAGTGCCAGTCAGATCTCAGAAAAAGCGTCAGGCAGTCCGCGTGCCTGAGAGTCTAAGCGTCTGAGACATCGGTTGAGGTCGCCCGGAGGCGGTGCTGCAGATGACACTGAAACGTTTTCGTGTATCACAACACGAAGTCGTGCGACAGGTCAGCATTCTAACTGCGACATGCATACGTCGCAACGAGCCACTATTTGCAGGATTCGCTCAAAAGATCCCTGGTGCAGACCGAGGGTTATGGCTCGTTTGCGGGTTTCTGAGGTTTCGCGGGGCGAAAGAATCTCTTCGATTCATTCACTGCCGTGCGACGAGTCGTAATGCGGACGAGCAATGTCATGAGGTAATTCTTCCAGCCAGGCACAACATACTGCCGGCGTTTCTCAAGAGATTTCAAGGCCGTTTTGACGACTTTTCCTGGTGGATGCGAAGTGTGTTTTTCCAGCCAGCCGGGGACGCCGGCGAGGTCAAAGAATTCCGTTCGAGTGACTCCGGGGCACAACGCCATGACCGTGACTCCTCGACTGCGAGCTTCCGCCCACAGGGCTTCACTGAAATGGAGGATATAAGATTTACTGGCGGCATAGGCGGCCATGAAGGCGACAGGTTGAAACGCTGCCTGAGACGACATATTGATAATGGCCCCGTGCCCTTGTGACAGCATCCCGGGTAGCACTCGATAGGTCAAATCGGTCAGTGTCATCAGGTTGAGATTGAGCATCTTCCGGACTTCTTCCGGAGTTGTTGTTTCAATCTGACCGATCAATCCCATTCCCGCGTTATTGATAAGCAGCTCAATCTGCACACCAAGACGCTTGACCTCTTCCATGAGTCGTCGACCGGAGTCAGGGTCGGCCAGATCGACGGCCACAATATGACAACGTGTGCCATGTCGAGTGTTCAGGTCAGTCGCGAGCTCAGTCATCTTGTCTTTGCGACGAGCTGCCAGGATCAGATGCATTCCGCGGCCGGCCAGCTGCACAGCGAACTCCGCGCCAATTCCGGATGAAGCTCCGGTAATCAATGCCCAGCGATCGTTGTAGGAATCCAGCACGCGGCGAATCTCAGAGGGGTGAGTAGACCGCGTCTCCCGGAGAATACGGCCTGTTCGTGAATTGCGATGCCGTAGTCTAATGCTTTTCGGAGATCCCGAAAAGTGGTCCGAAATCCTTGCTGAACGCAATCGTCAGGATCGGCCGACACAACCTTTGACCACACCCTTCCAGCAGTTGACATCAAACGGCCAGTAGATCAAAGATCGCGCGTACCAACTGATGGCCTGTCGCGGTGACGAGGAGGCCAGAAACCATGCCGAGCATCGTTCAGCATTCGCGAGAGCTTTGCGACGGACAGACCATGACACCTGCTGACCGCGGTCAGAGTCAAGTGCTCGCTGTAGAGCCAACAGCCTCAGATTGCGCATTCGGACATGGTTCTTTGAGAACGAACCGGGCCGCCAGCGATACATGGTGACGGGTTCTGAAACAGCGGCGAACTTACTTCCAGCCGCAGCGGCTTTGAGCCAAAGATCCCAGTCTTCTGCAAGCACAGGCGATTCCGTAAACCCCTGAATCCTGTCGAACAGGGAACGTTTCATCATCGTGCTGGACATCACAATAAAGTTGTCCATCAGCAACGCTTCGAATAGATCGCCTTCGGGCATTGCGGTCGGATCGCTCCGAATGTCACTGACGCGCGAGACATCTCCAAAGTTGCGTGCATTCGTGTAGACAATGTCTGCCGACGTCCGTTGTGCTGCCTTCAATTGGGAAGCCAGCTTATCGGGTTCCCACAGATCATCGTGATCAAGAAACGCGATCCACTCACCAGATGATGCTGCAACCCCGTTGTTTCGAGTTCTGGAAAGACCGGCAGCCCCAAGGTTCTTCTGGTGAATGGCAATGATTCTGTTGCCATACCGATCGATTACATCCCTGGTTCCATCTGTGGAGCCATCGTTGACCACGATCACTTCGGTTTCACAGTCCCGCTGATTCAACGCGCTTTCAATCGCACCGGGAAGATCCTCGGCGCCGTTGAAGACAGGAATGACGACTGACACTCTGGGATTCGACATGGAGCTGTTATTGATTTCTCAAACGGAACTGATTGTGGTTTGGATGCCGCTTGTGATCACACAAGAATCAGTTCGGAACCCGCAAAACGCATGATTGTCTGGTGCAAAATCATTTTTTGCGATTTCCGGACTATTTCTCGAACACCGCAGAGGAAACAGGATCCTGTCCGGCTACGTCGCGGTGTTCTAAACTATTGATTCTTCCGCAGATATGGGCCGGAAGTTTCTGACAAATGTGCACGTAAAGCTGACAAAGCGACGTCAGTTATAGTGCTGGTTCGGATCAGTTTTAACTGTTGATTTTTGGCAACATGTGTGGGATTGACTCTGCTTTATGAAATCTGCAAATGAACTTCTTCAGCACTACTTCGGGTATTCGGAGTTCCGGGTCGCACAGGCGGAAATCATCGAACACGTGAGTGCTGGTCGACACAGTCTGGTGATTATGCCAACCGGAAGCGGCAAGTCGCTGTGCTTTCAGATCCCGGCCCTGATGCTGCACAACAAGAAAAGCGGAGGACGACCACCAATCACACTCGTTCTTTCGCCGCTCATTGCTTTGATGAAGGATCAGGTGGACGCACTTCAGGCGAAAGGGATTTCCGCCACGTTTGTGAATTCGTCGCTGAGCCGCAAAGATCGGGAAAAACGTTATGCCGCGGTGGCGCGAGGCGATTACTGTTTGCTGTATGTGACTCCGGAACGTTTTCGCAAAGCTGAGTTTCTGGAGATCATTGCGCAGAGGGAAGTGAAGCTGCTGGCCGTCGATGAAGCTCACTGCATCAGCGAATGGGGCCATGATTTTCGGCCCGACTATACTCGTGTGGCGGAGTTCAGGGCCATTTTGGGCAATCCGGTGACGATGGCTCTGACCGCGACAGCCACGCTTGATGTGCAGCAGGACATTGTTCGTCAACTGGGACTCGATGTTGCCGAAGTCCGCACATTTCATGAAGGGATTGATCGCCCGAATCTGGACTTGCGGGTGGAAGAAGTTTGGGAGGCTGACGAAAAAGAAGAATCCATGGAGGCCGTTTTCGATCGCTGGCTGACCCCGGATTCAAAAGGCAGCGGCATCGTCTATTTCACTCTGATTCGAACTCTGCTGGAGTTCAGTGAAAGGCTCCAGGCTGCGGGCATCGATCACGTCTGCTACCACGGCGATCTGGATCGGCATGTTCGTCGCAATATTCAGGACGATTTTATGAAGGGGCGGTCTCGCCTGGTCCTTGCGACCAATGCTTTTGGAATGGGAGTCGACAAGGAGGATATCCGCTTTGTCGTTCATGCGGACATCCCTGGTTCGATGGAGTCATACTACCAGGAAATCGGCCGCGCGGGCCGAGATGGCAAGCCGTCGGAGTGTACTCTGCTTTACGACCAGCGCGATCTGAATACTCAGATCGAGTTTATTCGGTGGACGAATCCGGATGCCGAATTCTGCGAACGTGTCTATCACCATCTTACGCACAGCACAGAACAGATTCGTGCGTTTGGCATCGAATGGCTGCGAGAGCGTCTGTGTGACCGCCAGCGTCATGATCGACGAGTGGAGACCGTCCTGTCCTTATTGCAACGACATGGAGTGATTCAGGACGAGATAGATCTTTCCAACCTGATCGTGGAGGGAGACCTTCCCGAATCATTGGCCGACGAGGAAGGTCGTGCGGCCAAGCTTCTGCGAGACCAGAAGAAGCTGTATGCGCTCGTGCAGTATGTGCAGAGCGCAGACCGCCGTCAGTTCATCCGGGAGTACTTTGGAGTTGCCTGATTATGAGATGATCAGGAGACTCCTGCACAACCGGGATAGCGCCCTCGTTGACTTCTCTCTTCATGCATTTTCTGAGCTGTTCGGGAGCAAGTCCCGGTTTTGCGGTGAGTTTGCAGTCAGATCAGCGTTCAACAACGGTTGCTGATTCTTCGCCAATCAGCGGTTCCGAGATCGACTCGCTCGCGACTCGCAGACGCAGGCGATGATTGCCTTCCCGCAGGCAGGTTGCTCGAATGGAGTAGACAATCTCTTGATCCGGAGCGATCGTTGGCAGAGAGCGGAAAACCATAACTCCGTTCTCAGCAATGTGCTCGGATGGACCTTCTGCGTCAACGAGCTGGATTCCTGACGGCAATTCGCAGGACATACCCACATTCGATGCTGCACGGCTTCCGGTGTTGCGGATATGCACTTCCCATGTCACATCGTCACCCTTGGCCAGATCCTTGCTGCTGGACACAATCTTCAGATCCAGCGCGGCCATGCCTTCGACAACGGTGTTGTAGTCACACATCGTGACCTGACCGTGTTCTGAAATGACTCCGGCCTGATGCAGCAGTTCACCTGGCTCGGTGGCTCGCAGAGTCAGACTGAAATCACTCGATCCATCCGGCTGCAGTGTTCCCACGAACCACTCGATCGAATGATCCGTCTTGCTGTACTTACCACCTCGATTGGCAGAGACGAATTCGAATCCTTGTGGAATGCGATACTTGGCTCGTACGTTCTCAGACGGGACTCCACCAGCATTGGAAACTGTCATCGTGTAGTCGCTCGTTCGTCCGGCCAGTTGTTCTTCTGGTCCGTTGATTGCGATCTTGAGCTTAGGTTCAGCGACGGTGACGGTCGCCGTGGTTTCGTCTGTCAGATCGCCTGATGCGATGGCTCGCACGGCCACATTCTGAACGCCGCCTTTGACTGCGGTCAGGCTAAGCTTTGCCTGACGCGACTCTCCCGCGTTCAGTGTACCGATATCAATTGACAAAATACTGCCGCTGCGATGTTCCAGTCCCTCGGGAATTGCGGCCTGAATCACGACGTTGTTGGCGAGCCCTGTTCCGGGATTCGTCACTTTCACAACGTAACCGGCCTGCTGTCCGACTTCCACAGTCTCAGGTCCGCTGACTTCTACGCTGATCAGCGGTTCCTGTACTGAAAACTCTGAAGAGGAAAAGCCGGTCATCCGCACAAAGGCATCAAGACGAACGTCGCCACGTTGACGTGGAATGACCTTCAAAGCGACAGTGCGCGTTTCCCCGGGCTTAAGTTCGCCGAAAGTCCATGTGGGTGTTTCTGAGCCTTCCATGGCCGGTGGCTTTGCTTCAACCAGTTCAAGCCCTGCCGGAATGCTGGCTTCTGTCATCACGCTTCGGACAGCCGATTTACTCGTATTCTGCACGACAAGATCGATGTCGCATTCCTGGCCCACATTGAACTCGCCGCGGCGAACCCATTGTACGGTGACCCCTGGCGACTGTGGACCTGAATCCGCAGCCGGAGTCGCTGACCCCGTTGCTGGCAACACTTCGGCAGATCGAGTTGCAGAAACGGCTTTCACCGGGACAGACTTAGCCGGAGCAGACTTTGTTGCGACAGGCTTTTCGGCGGGAGCGTTTAGAACGGGAGTCTTTGATGTATTGAGTTGTGCGGCGGGCTTGGCGATGGCCGCAGCTTTTCGAGAAGCAGGAGCGGATTTCAGAAGAGCTTCAGCCTTCTCCCCCTCGTCTCCCGATGCGAACTGTTCACTGAACTCCGGAGGCATCTCGGCAGATTTTTTCGAGCTGGAAGGTTTCTCAAGATAGCTCGCGAATGGATTCTCTTCTTCTGCTGGCTCTGGCGACTCTGAGTCCACCTCGAAATCAGAATCAGACTGACTCACCTGAACAATCTTCTTGCCGGAGTTTCGAGCAGTCTCCCCAAAAGCTGCTGGTTGAACCTTTCCCGAAGATGCCTGCTTCGACGATTGGTCCGAGGAGGTTTTGGCCGCCCCATTGCTCTTCAGCTTCCCTGTTGCCGTGGAAACATCCCACTCTGCGACGGGACGATGAGCCTCTGCCACAGGTTTCTCTGTGCCGGCGGAAGCAGAAGATGACTTTGTTCCGGGCTTGGCTGCATTTGCAGCGGCGACGGGTTTCTGTGAGGCCTCGGACTTGTTTGCTGACCCCGTCTCGATGCGTTCACGCATTCGCTGACGAGAAGCCTCAAATGCTTTGTTGTCTGGTGTGTCCGCCGATGCTTTCTCGGAAGAGACCTCTTCCGCAGAGTTTGGAGAGAAATACTTCACACCCGCAACTGGCGTTTTCGATGCAGCCTTCTTTGCGGTTGGGCGTGGATTTTGTCGGTCCCATTCCGCAAATGGGTCATTCTGCTGACCGTAGAGCACAGCGGTTCCAAAAATCAGAAGTCCAAAAGCACTCAGGACGGACCGTCGAATCGGCATTTGCATTCTCCAGCGACAAAGCTCGCTCATACTCCAAACTTGCGATCCGATGGTCGCACGACACATCACTCGCTCTTCGATTAATCGAGAGATCCGGCCTTTCCGCTTGAGTAGATTTGGCGGTTTGCATGGACTTTGCGGGTTGTTCCGATCGCGAAGACGAAAATACTGCCGAGAAAATAATTGAACTGAACGGTTCAGTGTCTATGATATTAGAACTAAACTGAACCGTTCATTTCTGGTGGCCTATGCGTAAAACATTGATTTTTGTCTTCTGTTCAGCCGTCGTCATGGCAGGAGCCTTTGCGGCGAATCGTTCCCTGCCCATTGTGGAACAGAACACCCCGGCCCCCGTGGCGTCTCTGTCAGAATTCGGTGTGGGAGCACTGGGACGAATTGAACCGCAGAGCGAAGTGATCCATGTCAACGCACCGTCAGTGATGGAGCCACCTGTTGTCGAGAAGATAATGGTTCGCGTATGCGACCAGGTTCATGCCGGGCAGGTGTTGGCAATTCTTGACTCCAATCGTCGAGAGCAAGCCGACGTTGATCTGGCCACAGCCTCCGTGTTGCTTGCGGAGAAATCTCTGGCTCAGATCAAGGCCGGCGCAAAGACCGGTGATCTTCGAGCTCAGGAGGAACTGATTGCACGGACTCGCGAACGTTTGAAGCTCGCCGAAAAGCAGCTTGAGCGTGCTCAGGAACTGCGAAAGAACAGAGCCGTTTCTGAGGATGATCTGGACACGCGAGTAGCAGATGTTGATGTGCTCCGGCGCGAACTGGCTCAGTATGAATCTGCGCTGGTGGCGTTGGCAGAAGTCCGAGTCGTCGATCTTGAAAAAGCAGAGGCCGAAGTCGCACGGGCTCGGGCGACAGTACAGCGTGCTGAGGCGGATCTTGAGATCTCAATGATTCGAAGTCCGATCGACGGAGAGATTCTGAAGATTCATACGCGGGTCGGAGAACGCATCGGATCAGAGGGAGTGTTGGATTTGGGTGATACACGGCAGATGGACGTTGTCGCTGAGATTCACGAGTCAGACATTCTGAAGGTTGCACTGGGCCAGCCAGCGACGATTTCGATGAGGAATCTCAACACAACTTTACATGGTCGTGTGATTGAGGTCGGGCGTCTGATTGGCCGCAAAGATGTGCTTTCGAGTGATCCGGTTGATGATACAGATGCTCGTATTGTGGAAGTTCGAATTCGGCTGGACGACAAAGACGGTCAGCGAGTTTCCGGACTGTCATGGGCTAAAGTTGAGGTCACGATTGAAACTTCGAAGTCGCATTCCTCCTCGACGGACATGAGTGATGCGAGTAATCCGGCTGGAGCGCAGGGGCTGTCACAATGAGTCAGCGAATCCCTTTGTCGTGGCTGCAGCTGAAACATGAGAAGATGAAGCTGTTTGCCGCCGTTGCCGGAGTTATGGTTTCGGTTGTCTTGATGTGGATGCAACTGGGATTGATGAAAGCCCTGTTCGCCAGTGCCGTGGTTTTTCACGGTTCAATGAACGGCGAACTGGTGATCGTCCACAGCCAATACGAACATTTGCTGCACAGCAAGGTTTTCTCCAGTCGGCTGCTGTATCGTCTGCGAGGAAGTCCGGATGTCAGCGACGTGTTTTCAATTTACCTTGCTCCAGGGGAATGGAAGAATCCGTGGAACGGAGAAATGCGGTCGATTCAATGTTACGGAATTGAAACCGACAACGCGTCACTCAAACTGCCCGGCATCGAACAGCATCTGCAGCAACTTCGGAATACAGATGTGTTCCTGTACGATCGCATGGCGCGACCTCGCTTTGGTGACGTCGTGGGGGCCGTCGAAAGACGCGAACCCGTGGAACTGGAGCTTAATCGACGTCGCATGTCACTGGCCGGAGTTGTTGATCTGGGAGCTTCATTCGGCGTTGACGGCAATGTTCTCGTCAGTCATGCCAATTTCCTGAGACTCTTCCCGGAACGGAAATCAGCCGAGATCGATGTTGGTGTCGTAAAGCTGTTGCCCGGAGTATCGGTTGTCTCTGCGCAGGAGCAGTTTCAAAAGGTGTTGGGGAAAGAAGTTCAGGTTTTGACCGTGGAACAGTTCAAAGAACTGGAACTGATTTACTGGCGATCCGCAACACCGATCGGAATCATCTTTACTGCGGGCACTGTCGTTGGATTCTTTATTGGCTTCATCGTCGTGTATCAGATCCTTTATACGGATGTCACGAATCATCTGCCGCAGTATGCCACGATGAAGGCGATGGGATTCTCTGACGGCTATCTTTACCAACTGGTTCTTGGGCAGTCCGTGCAACTGGCCACCATGGGATTTGTTCCGGGATCACTCATCGCGGCCGCCATGTATGCCGGATTGCGCAAAGTTACTCAGTTGCCGTTATACATGGAGCCGATGCGAGGCGTCTTTCTGATCTTCGCAACGATTCTGATGTGTACTTTTTCCGGAATGCTGGCTGTTCGCAAACTGCGATCTGCGGACCCCGCAGACGTATTCTGATCCGGAAAGTCGAGTGGTGTATGAAAACCGATGATTCAAATGCCGTTATCACTGGTTCAGGAATCAACTTTTCCTTTGGCCAGGGCGAGTTACGCAAGCAGATTCTGTTTGATGTGGAACTTGCCATTCAGCCGGGTGAAATCGTGCTCCTGACCGGACCCTCCGGATCCGGCAAAACGACGTTGTTAACGCTGATCGCAGGGTTGCGGAAACTGCAGGAAGGGCGACTGGATGTGCTGGGCCATTCGTTGCACAATGCTTCTCAAACTGATCTGCTGCAACTACGACGTAAGATTGGCTTCATTTTTCAGGCACACAATCTTCTACCGTACCTGACTGCCCTGCAGAATGTGCAGGTGATGTTTGACCTGCAGCCAAATGTGACTGTCAAAGAGGGGCGTGAACGGGCCACTCGCATTCTGCAGCAGGTGGGTCTGGGAGAACGGATGAATTATCATGTGTCGCGGCTGTCCGGCGGTCAAAAGCAACGTGTTGCGATTGCAAGAGCTTTGGTAGGGCGGCCGGAATTGGTTCTTGCGGACGAGCCCACCGCAGCGCTGGATGGGACTTCGGGACGCGAAGTCGTCAATTTACTGCAAAGCCTTGCGCGAGAACAGAAGCGTCCCATTCTGATGGTGACGCATGATGTACGAGTTCTGGATATTGCCGATCGGATTATCGAGATGCAGGATGGCCACCTGACGGCCAGTTCTCGAGAATCTTCATCTGCGGAAAACCACCCTGCGAAAGGAGTTCAAAATGAGCCTGACATCGCCGCCGTTACCTTCTGAAGAACCTTTGAGTCGATCAGAACAGAAAAGGCGACAAATCCTGGACGCAGGGCGTGAGCTGTTTATGGCTCAGGGCTTTGCAGATACCAGCATGGATCAGGTCACTGCCAGATCCGGCGTCTCCAAGGCAACGGTTTACAATCACTTCCCCTCCAAAGAAAAGCTCTTTGAAGAGGCGGTGAGAACACGGGCCGAGGAAGTTTTTGCAGCATTGCCGGAGCTGGATGCAGATCACATTCATCCCGAGGAAATGTTGACACAATATTTCCACGCGCTGTTACAGATCCTGTTGTCAGAAGACGGCGCGTGTATGTGCTTTCTGCTGATGTCGGAGGGTCGCAGATTCCCCGACAATGCGCGACTGATCTACGAGACAGGCTTTGGTCGAGGTCTTCGGGAGATGGCGATCTATCTGACTCAACTGGATCAGAGGGGCATCCTTCGCATCCCGGATCCGCACTGGGCGGCCGCACGGCTTCTTGGACTTGTCATGCCACCGTTGCCCATGATGTGCGCTGGATTCCAGCCGCTTGAGATTCCGCCCGCTGAAGAAGTTCGGAAATCCGTTCGGTTGTTCCTGAGAGGAATGGACGCAGCAGCTTAAGCTCCTCTGAGGCGGCGTGTGGACGCGATCCCGGGAATCTCGCAGCCGTGCTCAGAGTCGAACACCTGCAAGGCGATAGCCAGGTTCTTTGACCAGTTCACAACCGGTAAGAAATCTCTCGTCCTGACCGATCACCCAGCGAACGACACCGTCGATCCGATGTTCTTCTTCTTCCGTCCACCACACAAACTGCGCATCACACTCAACGGGAACTGCAGAGGCAACCTGCATACACATTCCGTCTCGTGAGTAGTTGATCACGACTGCTGGTTGAGACTTTGGGGCTCCGTCAATCCAGAGCATCTTGCCATGGATTCGGCAGGCATACCGGATGCATTCGCGTTCGCAACCGGGCAGCTTCAAAGCGATCTCGTTCGGAATTGGTTCCTGCAGCGCGATGCCGGCTTCTGTGCCTGTTCCTTCGGGATTGGCCCAATGAACAATGCCCGGGATTGCGATTTCCGGCCCGCGTGAGGAAGAGCTGACGATAAAGGTCAGATGCTGTCCCACCGCCAGAGGTGACTGAGACAGAACATGGACATCAACTCCAACGGCACCAAGAATGGTCACCGTCTGCTGCCTGAGTCCGATGCTGACAATACCGACAGGCTTGGGGGCCACATGGCGGAGAACACTGGAACCGCCCAGTCGAAAGCGGCGATCAGTTCGAGTGTGTGGAGCGTCGATCATACCTCAGGCCCTTCAGGAGACTGTTGTCAAAATGCAACATCCTGAGTCTCGAAGCGACGCTGATAGTTCTTGCTTTCAATTGTGGCTGGTCGGACTGAATTCCTGAGACTCGCTGCACGGCAGTTCCGACCGTGCAGCGCTACTGAGTTTCCAGCAGTTCTAGTAATTCCAGTTGACACCGACGCTGAGTGTATTCTGGAACAGGTTGCCACGCTCTGTCTGAATCTCCGGAAAGACATTCAGGAGCGGACTGGACTGATAGAGAATTGACTCGTTCGGATCAGCAATCTGTCCGACCCACAACCAGTTCCAGCCCAGATTCAGATTGGCCTCTTCCAGCAACTGGATATCTTTCAGCACCGGAACGGCCCCGAAGATCGGCAACTGAACATTCAATCCCTGCTCAAACAACGGGGACAAGTGCACCGTTGTGTCCTGATCCGCAAAGGCATTCTGCGATGGGCCCTGCGTTGTGTTCGTGTCGAACATCTGGGTTTCAAGATCGTTTCCGGTTACGGGGTCTGGTGTGACCTGAACCCCCATAAAGTTACCGATGTTGTCGCCGCTCAGATGTATCTTTTCTTCGTTGAACATAGCGGCAAGTCGGGTCGACCCCGTGAACCTGACGCCTTTGGTATCACCTAATTCATACTGGAAACCAAACTCAGGGCCGGCCAGACTGCTGGTGACGTGACTGTTGATGAAGGATTTGACAATCAGGTGAGTTGAGTTCGTTCCTGTCAGAGCGTTGAAGTCAGTCGTCCCTCCTTCACCCGGTGTGTCCGGAATGATTGAGGCGTTGGTTCCCCCGCCCGTGCCTGAGATTATGCCATCACCGACCGGGAAG
>CAIJTV010000411.1:0-5022 GCA_903823635.1 uncultured Planctomycetaceae bacterium | reverse complement strand
TTGTCGGACCAAAATGTTCAACTTACACATTCTTGAGTCTTAACTGGACAGCGCCATGTTTTGACGACTCAGATTCACCAGAGTCGTTTTGAGATCAAACTCCGTCTTTCGCAACAGACGCCATTCTCGCCCTGGGCCGAGAAGGACCCCGACAGGCCCCCACACCCCAGCCCTCTCCCCCGGTTTTTTGCGAGAATCCTGCCACTTGACGCCACGCAGCCTCCGCAAAAAACTGGGGGCGAGGGGGCAACACGGCGCTGGTCATTTACGCTGATTTCTGAAACGCGTTCGGAGCTGTGTGAATCCAGTCCAGCAGTTCCTCGTGCAGCGGCAGGTTCTTCAGAGTCGTCTCATTGAACTTCAGGAGGTCACGCAGACCCTGTTGAATCTGGTTCGGATCAGCCGCTCGTGCCTGCAGTGTCGGAGACGCAGGCAGCCGACCGCAGCCGGTCAGCAGGTACAAGTATCCGGCCTCCGGCAACGCTTCCGGAGTCAGGTGGCCGACATGACCGACTGCATCGTAAAGTGCCATGCGTTGAGTCAGCTCAGAAGAAACAGGCAGCGTCGCCGCGTTACGCCAGAACTCGGAATCTTTCCGTTTGCTCAGCAGGTAATGCAATTGTGTTGCGTCACGAATCTCTTCGGTCGCCATTTGCATGCGTTCATTGTAGTACTCGGACAATGTCCGATTGCAGGAGCGATCCGGGAAGAGTTCCAGGAACATCTCAAGCCCCAGTTGAGTCAGATGGCGACCAGCAGACGTCAATGGATCGATGCGACAAGCGGCCGTGCCGAGTGCCAGCAAATTGTCACGCCAGAAGGATGTTCGCCGACCAGAGGCAAACGGCATGATTGACGGCTCAGGCAGTTCTTCGAGTTTGATTCCGTCCAACTTTAACAGGGACTGAAACTGCTGCAGAGCTTCGTCATCGGATGATACGGACGACTGAAAGAGGTATCCCGAGTCGATCGAATTCGCTAAAGGAATCTGCCACGACCATCCGGCAGGCAGTCCAGTGATGCGAGTGTACGGAGGAATTTGTCGACGACCGGGCAACCGAATTTGAATCATCCGATCTGCCGGCAGTCGATCGTTCCAGCTCAGAAACTCATCGTTCAGAGTTGCCCCCATCAGACGCGATTCGGAGCCCGTGGCGTCGATGAAAAAATCACCGGCCCGAGTGGGTCCGTTGGTAAGCTGCACCTGAGCGACTCCGCCGCGACCATTCCTGGCCACCTGCTGAATCACGCCGGAAACTTCTTCCGTTCCGGATTGCAAAGCGATTGCTTTTAACCAACCTGCAAATGACTGGCCATCAACATGGAAAGCATACGAACCTGACTGTGAAATCGGTGACGGTCCGGAAAATCCATACGGACTTTTTCCCGCCAATGCCGCGCCCCAGTGGAGCGAATACGAATGAAACGGACGCAACAGACGGCCTCGACTGCGTTCAACATGCCAGCCCTCGAAGAGAGACATGGCCGTCGGACGATTGGGCTCTGCAGAAAACGGTTTCCAGAAGTCACGTTCGCATTGAACCCAGTCGGAGAATTGAGTGGCCAGGCAGTAAGTTGCCTGACAGTGTCGCATCATCTCATGTTCATCGATGCGAAGATTAGCCAGCAGTCCACGCAAAGAGGGCAGCGAAGCTTCGCCGGGGAACTCGGACTGCACGGGGCCATTGGCCAGCACCGTGACGCGACATTCCAGCGGAGCGGAGTGAACGGCGAGCACTGCGGCAGCCATCCAGGCAGATTCATTGTTGCCCACGATGACAATTCGACGCGGAAGCCGCCCGGTGACAGATTCAGGCCGAATATTCAGAATCTCACCCATGAAGAGCAGCCTTGAGCGGGGTGTTGAATGGTTGGTTGCCGAATCAACAAAACTTGAGTGGTGCAGAAGCCGGTGGACCACCGGGGCAGGCCCGGTGGCGAGCAGGGACAGTTGTGGCTTCGTCTTTCAGTCTTCCGGCCGGAACTGAGTCGGCAGGTTCTCCAGAAAACGTCCGCAGACATCCCATGGCGATCCTTCACCATCGATCGTCACATCGGAAACCGCACCGACCTGTTGTCGCTGCAAATTGAACAGTTTTCGAGTAGTCGTCAGGTAGCCGCTGCAAAACTTCTCAATCCACCGCAGTCCATTGGATTCAGGGACTGGGGGATTCTGCTGAGTCATCTGCTGACTGAGCTGCAGCACTTTGCGGGCCACGGCAATATCTGCCGGAGTATTGATCCAGACCTGGAAATCAATCCATGGACTCAGAGCGGAATGGAGTCGGCCGAAATGAGTTTCCAGCAACACAATTTGATGAGCCGAAGCACGCAACTCGGGAGAGCTTTTTGCGTTCGTCGTGCTTGTGATAACTCCTGCAGAAGCGTGCGTCGTTTTGACCATGCTTCGTTTGTCGGGACACAGTTCCGTCAACCGCGCGATCACATCGGACAGTTCAAATTCACTGACGTCGCCGCCACGTGAGAACCAATCTTCGACGCTATCAAGCGATCGCTCGGTCATGCGGTTATGATCGTCTTCAAAGACCACGGAACAGTCGGGAAGTGCAGCGGCGGCGTTTTCCGCCAGCGTTGACTTGCCGCTGCCCATGGTTCCGCAGATCGCGATCACCCACGTCATGATTCGGTCAGCTCGAGATAAGGATCGAGCCCCATGTTCTCATACTGTTCCAGCCGATGGCGTTCCTGCTTCAGCAGATGCTTGCGTTGCTTGCGGTGAGTTTTCTCAAGGAACCTTTGGACGCGTTGAAAGTAACGCAGCCATGATCGACCGAGTTCGCCTTCGCGATTTGCCATCGCCATGCGTTGTTTGCGTAGAATTTCTTTGGGTTCGCGGCAACGCAGGAGTTCGTCTTCGAGTGATAGAAAGAATTGATAGCTACCGGGATCGCCCTGACGTGCGGATCGCCCGACCAGCTGTCGATCGATACGTTTGGAGCTGTGCATTTCGGTCGCGATCACGTGCAGACCGCCGGCTTTGCGAACTTCTTCTTCGAGAATAATGTCGGTTCCGCGGCCTGCCATGTTCGTGGCGATCGTTACGTTGCCGGGACCACCAGCGGCCGACACGATCTCTGCTTCCTGTTCGTGGTATTTGGCATTCAGAATCTGATGCGGAATTCGCTTATCCTTCAGCAACAATCCAAGCGCCTCGGAGGCATCGACGGACGGTGTTCCCACCAGAATGGAGCGACCGGCTTTGATCAAGGTCTGAATTGCGTCCACGATGGCATCGCGTTTGGCTTCCTGCGTTTTGAAGACACGGAAAGCCAGAGCTTTGCGAATACAGTGTTTGTTCGTCGGGATCTTTGTCACCTTCAGGCGATAAGTTTTTCGCAGTTCGCCTTGAGCGAGAATTCCAGTTCCGGTCATTCCCGCAAGATGGGTGTACTGACGGAAGAAACTTTGGACCGTGATGCGAGCCGCCTCACCGGTTGCCGCTGTGATCGGGACCAGTTCTTTGGCCTCGATCGCCTGATGCAGCCCGTCCTGCCATTTGCGGCCATCCATAACTCGGCCGGTGCCTTCGTCGACAATCACGATCTTGTTTTCGACGATCACATAGTCGCGGTCACGTTCGAAAGCGTGTTTGGCCGTCAGAGCTTTCTCAACCTGGCTGTAGATGCGTTCGGTGTCCATGGAGCTTAGCAGCGACGGTTTAGACATCAGCACGACTTTTCGGCAACCGGTGTCGGTCAACCATGCGGTGCGACGTTCTGGTTCGTACATGTAGTCTGTGCGAGGCTCAAGCTGGAACGTCGCACGGTTGCTCCAGCGGAACAGGTTTACGGTGGAGGGATCGTTGGGTTGAGTCAACCCGATGATCAGAGGCGTTCGAGCTTCATCGATCAGAATACTGTCGGCTTCGTCAATCAAAGCAAAATTATGACCTCGTTGAACTGGTTCTTCACCGCCCTGCAACGTGCGAATGTAGCGGCGAATCTGGTTTCCGCCGTCATCCTGGCTGGCCCCTTTGCGGAGTCTGTCGCGGAGAAAGTCGAACCCCATTTCTTTGCTGGTGCCGTACGTGATATCCGCGGCGTAGTTTCTTCGGCGTTCGTCGGGTTCCATGTTCTCCAGGATTGTTCCGACAGTCAGGCCAAGACGTACGTGGACAGGGCCCATTTGTTCGGCATCGCGTTTGGCCAGATAGTCGTTAACCGTCACGACGTGACATCCTTGCCCGGGTAGAGCACGCAGGAATGACGTCATCGTGGCTGTCAGGGTTTTCCCTTCGCCGGTCTGCATTTCCGCGATATGGCCTTCGAACATTGCGATGGCCCCCATGATCTGCACGGGGAAATGCTGCATTCTCAAAGTGCGACGAGCCGACTCGCGAACCAGGGCATAAGCGTCCGGCATCAGGGTTTCGAGCGAACTCCCGGCTCGCGCATCCCAGCGGATCTTACGACCTCGCGTCAGCAATTCCTCATCGGTCAGCTCCGTCAGGCCTTCACTCAGCTTGATGATGTGATTGGCGAGCGATCGCCACCGAGACAGGCGAGTCGCGGAGGGAATGAATCCGGATTTGAAAGCGTGGAAAAGCGAGCTGGCGATTTTCATTGATCAAACCCTGGGGACCATAAATCAACAGCGTGAGTAACCGAAGCCTGAGTTCATCGCGACAAGCGTCAACGAAGACAACATGCCGCGGAATAACCTGCCACGTAAAAATAAGAAGTGCAGAGGTATAAGATTCCAGCCACAGAAAAAGCTCACAACGGTCATCGTCCCGTGATTTCGGTCTGCATCAAGAAGCTCGTGTCGTGGGTCGCAAATTCGTGCGTTTAACCCCAATACCGTTCAATGAAGCAAAGTAGTAGGCACATTCCATGTGCCGCAACCCTCAAAAGCAAGGCTTTTTTTTGAAAACTCAGCGGACGGCACACGGAGTGTGCCTGCTACTTTTTGAACGGTATTGGGGTTAAACAAAATAAAACACTCTGTTCTATAAGATCTCATCTGAGTGAGACACTACACTAGCCAGAGAAGCGTGGCCCG
>CAIJTV010000410.1:0-10988 GCA_903823635.1 uncultured Planctomycetaceae bacterium | reverse complement strand
CATGGTCATTCTGATGCTTGTGTGTCAGTTCTGATTTGTAGAGGATGAGGCAGTTTTGCCGGACATTCAGGCGAATTCAACCGAGACGACGGGCTTCCGCGTTGTCAGGAATAATCTCTGAGGACAAACCATGAATTGCGATGTTCTATCAGCGATCACCATCCTGGTCGTCCTGTGTGGCGGACTTTGGTCAGAGGGCGGCGCGTATTCGTTTGCTGCCGACCTGAACGATTCACTGAAACCCCTGATTGAAGCTCATGCGGGAGACGTGGCGGTTTGCATTCGTCATCTGGAGACGGGCGAACAGTTTGTCTGGCGTGGCGATGAAATCCAGCCGACGGCCAGCCTGATCAAAATGCCCGTGATGGTTGCTGCTTACCGCATGGTAGACAGCAAAGAGCTGGATCCGGCCAAAATGATTGCTCTGGAGGAAACCGACAAGGTGCCGGGATCTGGGATTCTGACCACACATTTTTCCTCCGGCCTGCAGCTTTCTCTGCGCGATGCGATCCGGCTGATGATTCGCTACTCGGACAATACCGCGACAAATCTGGTTGTTGACGAGATTGGACTGCCGACGACTGCGGCCACCATGGAAAGCCTCGGATTTCCTCAGACCAGGTTGAACTCCAAGGTTTATCGCGGCGAAACGTCCATCGCGCCGGATCGCAGCAAGCTGTATGGGCTTGGCAGCACAACCGCGAACGAAACGGTCAATCTGCTGGAGCAACTTCACAAAGGAACGGCCGCGTCTTCTGAATCGTGCAAAGCCATGCTGGATCACTTGCTGGCCTGTGATGACAAAACCATGCTGGTGAGCCAGCTGCCGGACGGCACCAAGGTCGCTCACAAATCCGGCGCGGTGTCTGAGAGTCGTTGCAATGCAGGGATTATTTACGGTCCCAAAGGTCCGTTCGCGATCTGCGTACTGACAACAAACAACAAAGACAAGAGCTGGAAAGATGACAACGCCGCGCATGTGCTGATTGGTAAGATCGCTCGCAGCGCGTTTGATCATTTTAATCCGGAGTGGGAACGGACCGCCCCGAATGAACCCACGGAATTACACGTCGGAGCCTTCGGGACTCGAGTGGAATTTCTGCAGCGGACTTTGAATGCACGGCTGGAGCCGTCGCCCGGATTAGGAGTCGACGGAGATTTCGGGCCAGCGACAGAATCCGCCGTTCGAAAGTTTCAGGAAGCGAATGCACTGACAGTCACGGGCATCGCGGACACGGCCTTGTGGCAAAAACTTGGGCCAGTGATCGAAGAAGCCACCATCGCAACTCCGGACGTGATCAATGCTGAAATGTTGCCGAAGCTGCCCGCAGATCCGCTCGCCGGTGCCGTCCCGTTTGTCTCATGTGATTCGTGGATTATTGTCGACGCGGCTGATGGTCGCATGCTGGCGGGGGCTGAAACCGAGACGTCTCGCCACTTCGCCAGCACCACGAAAATCATGACCGCTTGGCTGGTGGCTCGATTGGCTGAACAACATCCGGAAGTGCTGGACGAAACACTCACAATGTCCGTTCGAGCGGATGAAACTCGAGGATCAACTTCTGACGTTCGCGCGGGAGAAACGGTGCCTGTGCGAGAAGCCTTATATGGCTTGATGTTGCCGTCCGGAAATGACATGAGTGTCGCCTTGGCGGAACACTTCGGACCTCGATTGGCCTCTGCAACGGCGGCGACTGAGAACTCCGCGGCGAATGACCCGAAACAGGATCCTCTGGAGCTGTTCGTGGCCGCAATGAATGCCGAAGCCGCACGACTGGGCATGACGAAGACTCACTACACGAATCCGCATGGACTGACGCATGACTCTCATCAGTCGACGGTCACCGATCTGGCCATTCTGGCTCGAGCCACCCTGACCAATCCGGTGATGGGGCAGTACTCGTCTACGCGTCAACGCGGAGCCACGGTTGCGGGGCCCGGCGGATACACCCGCAACGTTCTGTGGAAGAATACGAATGAGCTGTTGGGAACTGAGGGCTATGATGGAATAAAAACAGGCACGACCGATCAAGCTGGTGCGTGCCTCGTCTCAACAGGTGAACGTGATGGCAAACGACTAATCGTCGTTGTTCTCGGTTCCGCGGCCTCGGAATCGCGTTATACGGATTCGAGAAACCTCTATCGGTACGGCTGGAAGCTGCTGTTGGTGGAGGATGTTTTGAACCCGCAGAAGTGACAGCACCTTCTGAGCCTGAAAACCCTACGGCTTGGCTGTCAGCCGAGCGATCAAATACTCCTGAACGGTCTTGTGAGAGACATCCATTGCACCCGGATAAACCAGCTCACACGGCACTTTGACACTCTGCAGATGTTCCTGCAGCCTCACGCCAAAATTCGCCGAGTGTGTCGGATCTTTTTCGACCTGACCCAAAGCCGGCGGCGCGCCGTAGTAAAGGTAGACTGGCGAATCGTCCGCAGAAACGAGAGCGTACGGTGAATACTCCCGGATCCACGGCATGATGCTGTCACGCTTGGCCAGGAAGGCATCGAAGTCTCGCTGTTTTTTGCCATCGACCTCTTTGAAGATGCCGAACGCGTGGCTTCCGTAATTGCTGTTCGGAGTCCACTCTTTCATCTGAACAGGATCGAGAGTTGTCTGAGCACCCGTGACGGCGGCACACAGCAGGCGAGATGATTCGCGAGCAACCGGATCGTCGCTTTTGGGATCTGCGAGATCGTCATGGAAGGCCAGCCACAAGCTTGAGCAAGCTCCGGCTGAACCACCAGCGGCGGCGATGCGAGTCTTATCGATGTTCCATTCGGCGGCTTTGCTGCGAACAAATTGAAGTGCTCGCGCGGCATCATGGAGGCATCCTTTGACTGGAGGCTCAACGCCATCCGCGATTGTTTCTTCGATAAACCGATACTCAATCGAAACCACCGAGATTCCGTGCTTGTGCATCGCCGGAACATAACCAGCCATACCGCCCATGCGATTGCCGGCCTGCCACCCGCCGCCATGAATGAAGAACAACAGCGGTGCTGGTTGTTCGGTTTCGGCCTTCCAGAAAGTCAGAACTTGTTTTGGGTGCGGGCCGTAGGAAACATTGTCCAGTGTTGGCGTGGGAGCAGGTGGCTCGGCCTTCTTTGCGGCTTTCTTTTTCTCGGCTTGCTTGTCGGCCTTGCTCTCAGCCGCTTCCTGAAGACGAGCCTTACCGGAAGCCACCTTCTTTTTGCCAGACGACTCATCAGCCTGAGCAGAACCGAGAATCAAGAGTGCCGTCGACAGGAGCAGTACTTTGCGAGCCATGCGAATCATGTGAAGGATCCTTGTTGAGTGGGTTGATTGCTGAAAGCAGCAAACTTGAGATTTCAAATCTGCTGAAGGCTCAGTCACCAACTTAGAGTACCAGAAGTCACCCTTGTGCCTAAACAGCGTGTCGAAAAAAGTGTCTGGAACTTTGGAGGCGGCATTGGAACATGGCGAATATGAGCCGCCGGAGAGTTACAAACAACTTTTCCCGGCCGTCAAACTAGCATCACCTGTTGAATCGAGCGGTTGACTGATTCTGAGCTGTCAGCAGAGGCGTCCTTGGGACGAATTTCTGTTTTTGCGGACGCAGGTCGGTTTCGCCTTATGAAAAGCGGGACTGGCACGATGAAGGTGAGTACGCAAATCCTGAACAGAGAATGGTTCTTGACCATCATTGCGTCCAATGCAGACATTGCGTCCAATGCAGAAACCGTGGATGAAACGGCATGAATCGGATGCGTAAATGCTTATCACATCTCGCTTCGTTGAGTCGTTATCTCAGTGCACGAACCGTGGTTCTGGTTCAACGAGTTTTGCAGAATCCGGTAGTGACCCGGACGATTGAGTGTGAAGTTGCACTTTTCTCCCCCGTCGACGCCGGAACTCTTACTCGGCTTTGCGATCAACGCTAATGTTCAGGAAGAAACAGAGGGTCTTCAAAATGTCCTGCGAAGGCCCGATCTGCCGGATTTCGACCGAAGTGACCACGTCATTGGTAACGGCCATCTGGATCTCGCCAGAAACAGAACAATCATTGATTTGAGCGGTCATCACGATCGATAGACAATGGGTGATTCGGAGGCTGTTGCGTGATGGGACTGGTAACGGACGCGTGTTTTCCGTAATCTAAAAGTGTCACTCCGAGCCAAATTGTTCAGCGAGTCATCCATGGCAGCAAATCGGCAACCGAGTTCGCTCCGCCTCATGTTAAGCCGTCGAGATTGGCTCAACAGCAGTGGTGCCGCAGCGTTTGGATGGCCGCTGCTTTCGACGATGTCAGCGTCAGCCGCTCAGTCTGTCTCAAGGTCTCGAGCGAAGTCCGTGATACTGATCTATCTGCCGGGTGGACTTGCTCAGCATGATTCCTTTGATCTGAAGCCGCAGGCTCCTGTGGAGATTCGAGGCGAATTTCAACCGATCGCGTCAGAAGTTCCCGGGATGGATGTGTGTGAGCTTCTGCCGAAATTGGCTCGGCGCACAAAGCAGTTCGCACTCGTGCGGACAATGTCCCACAAAGAGAACAATCACTTTCCGGCGACGCACTACGCTTTGACCGGGCACGTGATGCCGAGACAATTGCCAGGCGATGCTGTCAATGCCGCGTCGCGCCATGATTGGCCGTCTTATGGCTCGGCCTATGACTATGTGCAGCCGCGCAATGATGGCATTCCCAACAGCGTTTCGCTTCCCAACTCTCTGGCGGGTGGCGCGATCTTGTGGCCCGGACAGAACAGCGGCTTCCTTTCCGCACGGCATGATCCCTGGCAGGTGAACCGAGATCCAAATCAGAAGGCGTTTCGAGATGAAACGCTCGAAATGCCGGCTGGCATTACGATCGAACGAGTCAGTCAGCGACGGCGTTTGCTGGAACAATTCGAAGTGAATCGCGAGCAACGTTTGCGGACAGCGCAATCGGAGTCGTTTGATGATCTTCATCAGTCTGCGATTACTCTTTTGACGTCGGGGCGTATGGCTCAGGCGTTTCAGATTGAGCAAGAAGCAGACCGTGTTCGTGATGATTATGGTCGACACACGTTCGGTCAGTCACTGTTGCTGGCTCGTCGACTTGTTCAGGCTGGCGTCAAGATTGTTCAGGCGAATATGGGACCGGTGCAGACCTGGGATACTCATGAGAAGAACTTCGTGAGATTGCGCGACGAGTTATTGCCGCAACTCGATCAGGCCCTGTCGGCATTGCTCGATGATCTTGCCGCGACCGGACTGCTCGATGAAACAATGGTCGTGATGACGGGGGAGTTTGGCCGCACTCCGGAGATTTCGACCTTGCCCGGTTCGCAGTTCGCGGGCCGCAATCACTGGGCGCCGGTTTATACGGCGTTGTTCGCCGGTGGCGGCGTACAACATGGCCAGGTCATTGGCCGTTCCGATGCGATCGGTGCTTATCCGATGACGCGATCCTATTCACCGGATGATCTGGGAACGACATTGTTCCAATCGCTGGGTCTGGCAGCGACCTCCGAACTTCGCGATCAATTCGGACGACCTCTGCAACTTGGCAGTGGGCAGGTGATTGACGAGCTGTATGGCTCCTGAGAGATGATCGCGTTCAGTGAAAGACTGAGTTATCAGAACCCGAAACGTCAGTGAGGGATCAGGCAGCTGCATGCTTTGAAAGCATCTCTCGCTGACGCATCGGGTTATGATCAAGTCATTCCCCGGCAATCGAACGCCAACCGCTCAGCACATTCTTGCAGGCCTTGGTTCACAGCAATTCCAAATGTCCGGTCACGGCATCAATCTTCGCGGCATCATCAGGGCCAATCGCCAGACATGTGCGAGTTGGCTGGCCGTGGAATTCTGTCTTGCCACTGTCGGTGATCAGGTGCACCTGAAGGCCGGCTGAGGTAGCCTGATCGTGGATCGACATCAACTCTTCTTCGCTGTTGACTCGACAACAAATTTTGGCGAAGGATCCAGCCAGCCACGCTCGTTCTGAATCAGAAAAATCAGTCAGAGAAACGGACGGCTGATTCTGCAATCGGCGGCAGAGAAAGCTCATTGAGGCGTGAGCACCCTGAGCAATCTGCTTGCCTCGTCGCATTTTCAGGTCGTGGCGCATCACGATCACTTGTTTGATGCCTGAAGGCCCGTCACTCATGAGCCAGCTCCGTTACCGGTAGAACAACAGCAGGGCTTGAAACCGGATGGAAACGCGATTCTGATCGAATCACAACCCGAAGCGTCAGCGAGGAATGGCGGAGGAATAAGACCGGAAATCTTATCCCTCACCATTGTTTCGAGTCATGAAGAACAAACAAGACAGCCGGGCGCTAACGTGTTCCGGCTGTTGGAATCATCACTCCTCTTCTGCCACTTTGCGTTTCTTCTTGGCCGCTTTCTTCGGAGCCCCGGCGGCTTTCTTGGCGACCTTCTTTGTGAAGCCGCCTTTCTTGGCGGGTTTGCCGCCACCTTTGCTGATCTTATCAGCGATCCACTGCACGGCCTGCTCCAGCGTCACCGTGGAGATATCCGTATCCTTGGGGATCGTGGCATTCGTCGTGGTATGTTTGATGTATGGTCCAAACTTACCTTCGAAGATCTGAATCGGACTGCTGTCTTCCGGATGGTTGCCCAGTTCGCGCAGAGGCGTCGGGGCGGCTCGCTTCTTCGTGTTACGCAACATCTCGACGGCAGCATCCATCGTGATATTCAGGACGTTGAAAGTTTCGCCGTTGAAATCGTAGGTATGAGCTTTCTTATCAAAGCTGCCGAAGACTTTGTCGTGGGTCACATAAGGTCCGAATCGACCGATGCCGGCGTTGACGACTTTTTCTGTCAGAGGATGTTTACCGATACGTCGCGGAAGTGCCAACAAGGCCATGGCTGTGGGCAGATCGATCGAAAGCGGATCGAAGCAGTTCGGAATACTGCAGCGTTTCGGTTTCGGGGCTTCTTCTGTCACCTCGCCAAGCTGCAGATAAGGTCCGAACGGTCCACGCATTTGATATATGGCCAGACCTTCTTCAGGGTGCATACCGATGGCCTGAGGGCCACGTTGCTTTTCTTCGATCAGGCGATCGGCCACTGCATTTGTGATTTCTCCTGGAGCGATGCTGTCGGGAATCGATGCCGTCAGTTTCTCTTCGCCCTGAGTCTTCTCGAAGTAAGGGCCATAGCGACCAACGCGGACAGCCGCATCGAGACCGTCGATCTGCAACGTGCAGGCTTCGCGAGGATCGATATCGCCTTCGCGCTGTTTGACTTGTTCGTCGAGTCCATCTTTGCCCGCGTAAAACTTGCGGAGATACGGTAGCCGATCGGCCGCTCCGGTGGCGATATCGTCGAGCGTTTGTTCCATCCCGGCAGTAAAGCCGAAGTCAACAAGATTCGGGAAGTGGCCTTCCAGAAGTTTCGTCACGGCCATCGCAGTGAACGTCGGAATCAGCTGATTGCCATTTTTGCGGACGTAGCCACGATCCTGAATTGTGCTCAGAATGCTTGCGTAAGTACTCGGGCGACCAATGCCTTCTGATTCCAGCGACTTCACCAAAGTGGCTTCGGTGAAACGAGCGGGCGGCTTGGTTTCATGAGAAATCGCATCCACGTTCTGACAATCAACTTTGTCTTTTTCTGACAGTGGCGGCAGTGGCGAATCCTGATCTTCGATCGCCGCCTCCGGATCATCGGAGCCTTCCACGTAGGCGCGGAAGAAACCAGCGAACTCAACAGTTCGACCGCTCGCACGGAACTCTGCGTCGTCCACGGTGATCGTTACTGTATCGAATCGCAGCAAGGCGTCAGCCATCTGAGTCGCCATCGTACGCTTCCAGATCATCTGGTAGAGCTTGTATTCGCCGCCGGACAAGCCAATCTCATCGGCCGTCTTCATTTCTGTACCAGCCGGGCGAATGGCTTCGTGTGCTTCCTGAGCGCCCTTGGCTTTCGTTGTGAACTGGCGTGGCGACGGGCTGAGAAAATTCTTGCCGTACAGATCATCCACTTTTGACCGAGCAGCCGCGATAGCTTCACCACTGAGGCTTACGCTGTCGGTTCGCATGTAAGTGATGTGGCCATCTTCGTACAAACGCTGAGCCGTCTGCATGGTCTGACGAGCCGTCATGCCCAGCTTGCGGTTGGATTCCTGCTGCAGAGTACTCGTCGTGAATGGAGGAGACGGTCGGCGAACCTGCTGCTTCTGCTCGATATTGGAAACAGTCCACGGTTGAGAGCGAACTTTCTCCAGCAGAGCTTTCGCCTGGCTCTCCTGCAGCAGAAGGACATCAGAGCCATCTTTCAGGCGTCCGGTTGACTCATCGAAATCCCGTCCGGCCGCGATTCGTTTCCCGCCAAGTGTTTGCAGGACCGCGTCGAATTCGCCGCCGGCCTTGGCCTTGAGGGCTGCCTTCAGGTCCCAGAAGGTCCCGCTGCGGAACTTCATGCGTTCGATTTCTCGCATGACCAGCAGACGTACCGCGACGCTTTGAACTCGTCCGGCCGAGAGGCCACGGGCAATCTTTTTCCAGAGCAGCGGACTGAGGGTGTAGCCGTAAAGTCGGTCCACGACTCGGCGAGTTTCCTGAGCCTGAACGAGATTTTCATCGAGTTGCCGAGTGTTCTTGATGGCTTCCAGGATCGCCGGTTTTGTGATTTCTGAGAATACCATTCGGCTAACAGGCACGGACGGCTTCAAAACCTGAACCAGATGCCAGCCAATACTTTCGCCTTCGCGGTCTTCGTCGGTCGCCAGAACCAGTTCGCGAACTTTCTTCAGAGAATCTTTGAGTTCGGCGATCAGTTTTTTTCGGTCCGGACTGATCACATAGAGCGGATCAAAGTCATTCTCGACGTTTACACCCAAAGTGGACCAGGACTCCTTTTTGAGTTCCGCCGGGATTTCCTTCGCGCTGGAGGGTAGGTCGCGAATGTGGCCCATGCTGGCCTTAACGATGTAATCGTCGCCCAGAAAGCCTGCAATTTTCTTGGCTTTCGCGGGCGATTCGACGATCACGAGTGCTTTTTTCTGGGATGCCATGAACGACTAACTTTGGTTTCAAAACTGGACAGGAACAGCAGGCTTCGAGAAGCTTGAGATTTAGAAAGGAGGACGGAACGTGACAGCGAGAGGCCAGGAAGTCAAGAAACTTCGAGGCGCCTCATCCTTGAAGTGTGGGGAAGTCGGACTTCAGTTGACCTTGTCTGTCCCCTCCTGACGGCTAGAATCCGCGACTCCCGTCGGATCTCGCGTGATGGGATAAATTATTCTTCGGACCTCTGTCAAGTGATCAGGTCGAAGGTCAGAACAAGAAACCTCCAAACGGTACGAGCGTCCCGACATGAGTTCTCCATTTACTTTCTTTCGTCGAAATCAGCACGTGTGGATGGTGGCAGTCGTCATCCTTTCGATGATGGCTTTCACCCTTGATGCTGTGTTTTCTCAGGAGGGCTCGCATTTTGTCATGCTGGGCGTCCTTCTCGGTGGAATCATTTTCGCATTCGCAGGGGTCAGCGCTGGACGCTGGATGCAATATGGTATTGCGGGCGCGGTTCTCGGCGGAGTCTGCGGTTTTGTGCTTCCGGATTTGATCAGCCCGGCCAACGCCGTAATTCGCTCTTCCACCCTGGGCACTTTCGACGAACGTCGTATTGGCGACCTGATGCTCAAGCGAAACGTCGCAAACGGCTTCATGTTCCAGGCGTTCGAAAAGACGATTGGCCCGGGAATGGGCCGATTCGCTCCTCAATTCCAATTCTACAGCGGAAACGTAGAAGACGACATGACTTTCGGCGAGCTGATGCGAGCCGAAGCTGATGAACTCCAGATCGTTGTCACGGACCGGATGGTGTTTGATTACATCAACAAGCGGACCGACAATAAGTTGACAAAGGCCATGTTTGCGGAGATTCGCAACGGTCTCAGTTTCAGTGGTAAAGTTGTGACCGAAGCGGAACTGGTGGATTCTTTCCGCAATGAGATTAAAGCTCAGATGGCTTACCAGCATCTGAATCCTCACTTCTCGGCCGTTCCTCAGGGGCCGGAGGTTTACTACGAACTTTATAAGCGAACTAAGGTCAGCCAGCGATTAAATGCAGTTCGACTGGATGTAGACGCTTTCACGAGCGAAGTTCCGGACCCATCCGATGCTGAAGTCGGCAAACTGTTCGCTGAAAACCGTCTGAAGTTTCCTCACATGGATGAGCCGGGTTCTCCCGGGTTCCGCCAGCCACAGAAGGCCAAGTTGGCTTATCTTGAGCTGGGATACAAGGCCGTTGAACAGGCAACGACAGCTGCGACCGATGCAGAAGTAGAAGCGTATTACAACGAGAATAAAGAGCGATTGTACAAGAAGCCGGTTGAGGTCGAAGAGAAGACGGATTCTGCAACGCCGCCGGCAGAAGGTGGCACTGCTCCGGAAGGGGCTGCAAAGCCAGAAGGTGCTGCCCCAGCCACTCCGGAAGGCAGTGCACCAGCGACTCCAGAAGGGGAAGCTCCGAAAGAGAATCCAGCTCCGGCGGAACCAGGTGCTGATGCACCGAAGGCAGAAGAAGCCAAGCCAGAGACGCCAGCTTCTGAAGCTCCTGCAGCAGAGGCCCCAAAAGCCGAAGCTCCGAAAGAAGAGCCAAAGCCAGAAGAGCCAAAAGCAGAAGCTCCTGCTGATCAGTGCCTGCCGTTTGCTGACGAAGCGAAGACAGAAGAACCTGCACCGGCGGCCGAGCCGGCTAAACAGGAAGCTCCTGCCGCTGCACCAGCGGAAACGCCAGCGGCTCCGGCTGCTGCGGAAGAAAAACCAGCTGCTCCAGCAGCAGAAACGCCTGCTGCTCCAGCAGCCGAGACACCTGCTGCTCCGGCGGAAGAAGCAAAGCCAGCTGCGGATGCTCCTGCAGCAGAAGCGGCAACTGAGGACAGCACGAAGCCAGATTTTGTTATTCCAAAAGTGGAATACCAGCCATTGGATGATGACCTGAAGAGCGAAATTCGCGATCAGTTGCTGGACCAGAAGGTTCGCACCAGTCTCGATGAGAAAATGCTGGCGGT
>CAIJTV010000409.1:0-1710 GCA_903823635.1 uncultured Planctomycetaceae bacterium | reverse complement strand
GCAGCGTGGCCGTAGGAGTCTTTTGTCCCTGCGGAAACGAGCCGAATCGGACCGGCAAGGGCTCGAATCGAGCCGGAGATATTGTTCCACGCTTCGACAGTGTTAATTCCAGTACCAGCCAGTACTGTCGCCGTAATCGACGCCTGCGTCCAAACTTGTCCAATGCTCAACAGAGCAGCAATGACGCCATCGATTCCATCCGTGGCTGCGACCTGATTGATTCGCCCAAGGGCACCGATGTATGAGTCGACTTTCCCACCTTCAGCATTCACGACGCCGATATTTCCACCAGCCAGAATGATTGATCCTATGTCACCTGCTGTCGATCGCACGTTGTTGATATGACTGCCTGCGGTGATCAATGAGTTTACTGAGCCGCCAAGAATTGTTCGGGATGAGACCCAGTACTCCGGAATACTTCTTGAGTAATCCGGAAGAAGAGCTTCACCAAATCCAATCGTTCCTCCAGCCTGAATCGTCGACTTCAATTCGAGATCGGCTCGGACACTGTTAATATTTCCGCCAGACGTGATGACGTTCTCAAGAGAGCCGTTGGCCAGCACAGAATTGATGAGCGAAGTTCCCGTGATGGGGGCTTTCCATCGGACGAATTCTGCATCTCCCAGAATGCTCCATGAAACCCAGCCGATTTCGGCTGCAACAACTGTCCCCGTTTCAATTTCAAGCCCTTGCTGTTGAGATGCCGTGTATCTCTGCGAGGCAGCTTCTATGTAGGAATCAGAAAACGCAGCAATGTATTCTCCGCCTGTGGCGATCAAGCGGCGAATGCTGCCTGCATAGACCGGCTGCTTAATCGCCCCACCCCATGATACGATGTCAGCATTTCCACTCACCTTGATCGGCGAAAGAATGTCACCCCGAACTTCAAAACGGAGTTTGTTCGTGACGTTTCCCTGAAAATACGCAGGTTCGTCGTTGTTATACATGTAGGGCATGTCAATGAAGACATTGGCTGCCAGATCTCCATCGAACCAAGATCCATAAGGTGTATCAAACGCGACTTTGACCTCGTCGTAATAAGACACCGCGTAAGAACCACTGAATTGAGCGATCTCACCGCCACCAATCGATGTGGCTTCAATATTGATAGAGCCGATATCCCACGATCCAATAGCATTCGTTACTTTGTAGTAGAACGTTGTCGGCTCAACACCTTGTTTAAGAAACACCCCCACAGTGAGACCGTACGGCGTATAGTAGACGGTCCGGTTCTCGATCCTTACTGCTCCGTACGTGCCCTTGCCGTCGCCGATAAGTTCAAAAGTCATCGACGGATGACCTCCGTCGCTTGCCTGCAGCCAGCTTACCGGATGCGCGGGTGCTAAAAAAGGTCCCGATGAATCCCCGGCTACCGGCGGGTCCGTTTGTCCTGCCGGAGGAATCGGCGCAACGTACGACTTGGGAATTAACTTCAGGACATTGAGTGTGCCTGTGGTTGACGCCCCAAACTGGTCTCGCACAGTAAATTGAAACGGCATCATTTCACTGTTCGGAGCCGCATCATTGTATGAAAAAGCGTACGTCCCATTAGGATAGATTGTGAGTGTCGTCGAACTCATCGTCATCACATCTGGCTGTCCAGGCTGCTGTCCAGGCTTCTGCATACCAGCGAGCGCCTGTGCCATAGGGTTTGCCCCCATGTTGCCCGTCGCCTGCGCATCCGCCTCTGCCTCTGCCTTCTCCTCTTCG
>CAIJTV010000408.1:0-7269 GCA_903823635.1 uncultured Planctomycetaceae bacterium | reverse complement strand
TCGCGCGGAATAACTTTCGTGCAGAATTGAAGTGATCTCGCGAATAAATTCTGCAGCAAAAAAAAGCTGCCATGAACCTGAAACAGATTTCCAAATCGCGATTGATGGAATGAGATGACGTCGGTATAACGCCCACACCTTTTCAGGGATCGTCGTTCGGTTCTGGTTATTGAAGGTTCATGCTGAGCGTTCTGCTTGGTTCTTCATCGCGACATCCGAAAGTCTTTTTCACGACACTTCTCTCACTGTTGTACTCACGCCTTCGAAGTGTCAGTGTTGTCTTTTTTAGAGGTACACTCCCATCATGCTGCTCCACCAGATTGAACTTGTCCCGGGCGAGTCGATTAGAGTTGGACAATTGATCGTGACGCTGATCGCGGTCAACGGAAACGTAGCAGAGCTGCATGTGGAAGACCCGGACAATGGCAATTCGTGGATTGATCCGATTGTCTTTTCAGGCTGTGAATCTGAAGAGCCAGCTCTGGTTTAGAGCACAGGCTTCTCGACCTGTCGGCTCCCAGTGATCGTGACACACTTCCAGAACTCCGTACTGGCTGTTGAAAGCAGACCATGGGGTCTGTCGTGACAAGGTAGAAGGCTGCCCAAATTGCAGGGCTTCACGTGTTATGTGCATCGCTACGGACTGCTGCAGCAGGTTCAGCTGCGGTAGGTGGTTGCATGCCCCTTTTCAGCCCCGCAAGGATTGTCTGGCCGAGTTTACAGGCTTAGAACAGAGCAGGGCGACCACTCACTTCTCTTCATCGCAGGGCTCTGTAAAGTGCGGCCTTCTCCCAATGAAGGACTGCCATGTTCCGCTTCGCCCTGACCATCTTTGTAAGCGCTTTTCTGCTCTTTCAGGTACAACCCCTGATCGGTCGATTCATTTTGCCATGGTTTGGTGGAGGCCCATCCATCTGGACCAGTTGCATGCTGTTCTTCCAGATTATTCTGCTGGGAGGTTATCTCTATGCTCACCTGCTCAGCGTGTATCTGAAGGCTCGCGCGCAGGTCATCACGCACACCGTTCTTCTGGCCGCCTCACTGCTGTTTCTGCCAATTTCACCGAGTGATAGCTGGAAACCTACATCCGATCAGTCACCGCTCCTGCATATTCTCCTGCTGTTACTGGCAACGGTTGGTGGACCGTACTTCATGCTGTCGTCCACAGGCCCCCTGATGCAGAAATGGTTCAGTCAGACTTCCCGTGGCCGTTCCCCTTACAGGCTATACGCTTTATCAAACATCGGATCTCTTCTGGCGTTGTTGAGTTACCCATTTGTCTTTGAACCGTGGCTGACATTACGACAACAGGTCTTTTCCTGGTCCACCGTCTATGGCGGCTATGTTCTTCTTGCCGGGTGGTGCGCGGCAGGGCTGTGGAGAGTGTCGAACACAGAAGCGACGTTGGTAACTTCCACGGAAGCCAACCCTTCAGAACTGACAGCAACAGCCGATCATCGTGTGCCTCGTCCGAGCATTGCATCAATGCTCTTGTGGCTTGGACTTGCAGCATGCAGCTCAGCCATGTTACTGGCGACAACAAACCAGCTATGCATCGATGTCGCAACGGTTCCGTTTCTTTGGGTGCTGCCGCTTAGCCTTTATCTCATCTCCTTCATCATCTGCTTCGACAGCCCACAATGGTATGACCGCCGAGCCTGGGGACTGTTGCTGATCGTCTGCTGCCCGGTGGCCTGCTGGGTGATCGAGGAAGGTGCAGACGTCAACATCACCAAACAGATCGTCATTTATTCGACGATATTGTTTGCCTGCTGCATGACATGCCATGGTGAACTTGTCAGCAGCAAACCACATCCACGACATCTCACACTCTTCTATGTTCTGACTTCAGCAGGTGGAGCACTCGGAGGTGTCTTCGTTGCGATTGTGGCTCCGTACCTCTTTCATGGGTATTGGGAATATCACATCGGGCTCGTAGTCTGCGTATTAATGACTTTGCTGGCGTGGTGCGGTCAACGCGTCTGGCTACGAGGCCCGTCGCCACAATTCTGGATCTGGACTCTCATCGTGACTGGCCAGGTCGCAGCAAGCGTCCAATACCTTTACTCACCGATTTCGGCATCCATCAGCGACAAGAACGAAGTCATTCTTGTGGGAGTGTTCACGCTCATCCAACTGATCGGCTTAATTGCAGTCGGCAGCCGCGAACGAACATTGCCGGGATTTCTGACTGCTGTGACAGCATTCTCGGCTCTTCAGTCTGCGTGGATATTCTGGTTTGGCAGCTGGAGATTTCCGGGACTTGTCGGAACTGAAATAAAGACGGCTCTGGTCCTGATCCCGATCACCTCGATCATCGTAGCGTTGGCTCTTTACGGCCTCACTCGCATTCCCGGTGAAAGAGCGCGCCGATTCTGGGTCCTTGGGACGCTCTATATCGCGATTGCCGGAATCGCGTTGACAGTTCTTGAATTTGAATGGATGGAAAGCTGGCAAATCTATTCACTGGCTTATACGGCCGCAGCTGCAGTGCTGATGGAATGGTCTTCGATTGGTATTCGAGGCCCGGATAAAGCGTCGGTCGGATTCTGGTTCTGGATTCCTGCGATCACTTTGCTACTGCTCCTTTCGAACTATCTGGCCGAGATTGTTGAATCCGATAACAAGACTACCGATGACTCCAGAATCGTTCATATCTCTCGCAATTTCTATGGAGTGCTCAGGGTTAAGTACGAAGGCTCAGATCCCGACGATGAAGACTTCATCCCTCCCAAACATGCGCTAACCCATGGTCAGATTCGACATGGTTTCCAGTTTATTGATGACTACTGGAAACTTCAGCCAACAACATATTACGGTCGCGAAAGCGGAGTTGGCCTGGCAGTCAAGGTGTCTCGAAGGATGGCAGCGGAATCCGATCAACACGCTCTTCGCGTTGGGGTCGTGGGATTGGGAACGGGAACCATGGCCGCGTATGGAGAACAAGGTGAGTACTTCCGATTTTATGATATCAATCCGGATGTCCTTAAGCTCTCAGACACGATCTTCACCTATCTTAAGGATTCAAAGGCCAAAACAGAGGTCGTCATTGGCGATGCGAGGATCGTCATGGAACGAGAACTTGCCAACAAACAAAGCCAGCAATTCGATGTGCTGGCGATTGATGCGTTCAGCAGCGATGCGATTCCGGTCCATTTGCTAACCAGTGAATGCGGTGAAATTTATCGTAAACATCTTCGCAAGGGTGGCGTACTGGCAATTCACATCTCGAATCGATTTCTGAATCTGAATCCCGTATCACGTGGGATGGCTGAAAAACTGGGCTGGCAGGCAATCCGAATTGACAACAGTGACCAATACCTAAGTGGAGTTTTCAGCTCCACGTGGATCCTGCTGACAGAAAGCTCGGAGTTCGTGAATGACTCAGAAATCACCGAAGCCACAGATCCCTGGGGCGAAGAGGAACCTATCCTTCACTGGACCGATGACTATTCCGGATTGTGGCAGGTGCTGACTTTTTAAAAACCAGTGAATGCCGTCGCGCTATCTGGACTGCTGCAGCCTGCTACAGCTTTCGGCTCCACAGCCTGCTGTGGACCACCGTTCTGAACTCAACCACCTTTCAAACCGATGCTCGGCAACCGACTCCCTGTACCAATGCGGCAGCAGGCTGCCGCATCCCAAGAGGGCACACATTACTCTTGTCCGGCTGGCGTGGCTTGCGACGGAGCTTGAGCATCCTGACCGACAACTGTAGACGCGGCCTGTTCCGCGGTTGATTCGAGAGCCAATTCATAACAAGCTGACTCTTCGGCATTACGCAAATAAAGGCGATTGTCAATCAACACGGGATGATTCCAGGTCTTTCCGGCAAGGGCCTGAATCTTTCCCAACTCAAGGTGCTTGTCTGGATCAGCCTTCACCAGCACGAGTTCACCCGCCTCTGAAACAACCAGCAACTGCCCGGCATCCGGAAGCAACAGCACCTGACCATTTCCATATCGCCCTTTCTTCCATACTCGCTTCCCAGTCGCGGCATCAACGCAACTAAAAATATTGCCGTCAAAGCCATACACGAAACCCTTGTACTCAACGAAGTCATTAAAGTCAGGCTTCATGTCCTTCGCAGTCCAGACCTCACTGATCTTCCACAAGTCTCCCTCGTGCGCCACATTGATCCGTCGAGTTCCAACACCAAGGCTGGTCCCAATCAGAACAGAATCGCCAATTACCAAAGGCTGGATGGCTCGATAGTTCTCAACGCCCCATTCATGATTCCAGATCGTGCTGCCATCCGCAACAGACAAGAACTGCAGGCCCAGATTGGTCGACATCAATATTCCGGAGACATGATCAAAGACGGCCGGATGCGCGGAACAATAGCTGTGATTGCCCGAAGAAACCTTCCAGCGAACTTCTCCCGATTTTTCATCGTAGGCCACCACAGCGCCGTCACCAGTGGCAGCCCCGGCATGAACGATAACCAGACCGTCCTGCACAAGTGGCGATGCCGAAAAACCCCATTGAGGCGGCTTGCAGCCTGCATCCACCTGAAGATCTTTCGTCCAGCGAACTTCTCCTGTGATCGGATCCAGACACAAGACATGCCCATTCGCTCCCACTGAATAAATTCCCTCGTCACCAATCGTCGGCGTTGCACGAGGGCCTGCGCCGGCAATAGCTTCCCAGAAGCGACTGACGTATTCATAAGCCCACAGAACCTTACCAGTCTCGGCACTTATGCACACAACAGCCTCGTTGTCGCCACGTTGCTCTTGTGTAAACAATCTCCGGCCCGCAACTGTGAACGAGGACCAGCCGGGCCCGATCGGAGTCTTCCAGATTTCTTTTGGTGGCGACGTCGCCCAATCTTCCTTAAGTCGTAACCCCGGCCGTTTTCCATCACGCATTGGTCCGCGAAAGTCGGACCACTCAGAGGTTGCTCGAGTGATCTGCTCATTCACATCCGCAGATTCTGATGGTCGTAAGCTGCCACCAGCCGCGCCACTGCGATCCGCAAGCCCTCGCAGATATTCTTCCTCTGGAGTCGGTGCCCAACGCCACGAAAACTCTGCATCGAACTTGCCTGTGACTCCGTGCAACTGAACCAAATCCCACATCCCGAATCCAACCGCCGACAAGAACAACGCTGCACGCAATCGCGATGCCGGACGGTTTGCCATCAGAATAAGTACCAGAGCAAACGCGCTGACTCCACAGGGAATCTGGTAGAGCACGGTGCTCATTCCCTTCATGGAAAAATGCAGCAGCAACGTGGTCAAGACGCCGATCGCGATAACACCTGTCAGGCCCATCACTTTCTCTCTCGTGCCCGCCCGGCTTGCGAAGGTCCACCACAACATGATCACGCCGCACAACCCGGCAGGCCCCATAAAAGCCGCCATCAACAAGGCCATGGGAGGAGCTTCCACAACAACCATACTGAGCTTCAGTGCCCCAATCAGGATTAGACAAACCGCAGCGGGCCACCAACGCAGAGTTGTTATTGCAGCCTGTGCCCCCGCAGGATTTACGTCAGATCTGTTTTCTACAGCGGGTGCTTCGTGAGCAAACGGATTCTCCGAGGTCGTCATGTTGATTCCTGAAGGTGAAACCTTTATTCCACACAGTTAATTGATTCTCTGATTATGCCCTAAACGAAACATCTTCTTCAACGTGATTCTGATTCCATTGAGAACTCCTTGAGTTGTCAATGCTGTTCGTCCAACACCGAAAACTATTCGGCCTGAAATGCAATGAGTGGGACCATCTTCTGCATGAACTGCTGCCACTTGAAGAACAAAACAACAAGCAAAGTCAATGAGACGGCCGCCATGCGAATGACCATACGATAATTGTTGCCGTAGTCACGAAACGGCCAGAACTCACTCAACCAACAGCAGTGGGGACTGAGGAATATCATGAGCACATCAAATGTCGTGAGTTGGCCAAAAAATCGGCCAATCCAAAGGAGACTAAACAACGCCGTAACGCTGATTCCAATCAAAAACTGACCGTTGGATGTCGCGGGACCTGTTTTCTTTCTTGTTATCCAAAGAGCCAAAGCTGCGCCACAGATCCCACCGGCCAAAGGCATTGCAGCCGCTCCACCTTTGATATATCCAGCCAGCATCGTGACCATACCCGTGGCCAGTAGCGACATCACGAGGCCAGCTGTAAGCGAAGCCGATACCCCACGAAATGCGAGAGTCATGGACGATCTCAATGCAACGTAAAGTAACGCAGCCCCTGACAGCAGAACTCCAAAGGCGACGAACTGTGGCCAGTCGTTTGTGTTTGACTCGACTGAACTGAGATAGACAGAATCATGCCAAAGAATACGGCCCACACTCACGAAAAAAGTGATTCTAATAGTGGCAGCACAAAAGCCTGAAAGGCTGGATCGAAAATTGTGCTGATCGTTCGGCACCCGGACGACGCCGATGAATTCAACAATCATCGCAGCCGGTAATACGATCATCAGGAAGCGATCAAGAGCATTCACCGGAGGCCATCGCAATTCGAATCCAAGGATTCGGTATCCCGTCAACAGGCCCAAAACAAGGCCCACCATAAAAACGAAACGAGCGAGCGACGGAATCGTCGCTCGCATCGCAAGTTGAGAGATAAAAATCGCTAGAAAACTGGCAGTAAACGCAGCCAGTAGTGCGATCACATACTGCAACGGATCTGGCATCCGTTACTTTCTCATCCCTTCACAGTCGATCAGAATAATCGCTTCATCGCCGATCGCACCGATGCCACTCTTGTCGAAGTTGAAGTCACTTCGCTTCAGCTTCAGTTCCGTCGAGAAACCGACTCGCTTCACGCCTCGGGATTCGATCTCTTTGCCACCCATCAGCTTGACGACGATCTTCTTTGTCGTGCCATGCATTGTGAAGTCGCCGGTGACTTCGAAACCGTCTTCAATGGCTTTCACAGCCGTGCTCTTAAACTCAATTGTCGGGAACTGCTTTGTGTCGAAATAATCTGGCTGACGCAAATGCTCGTCTCGGGCGGGATTCGCTGTATCCACACTTTCAGCCTTAATCGTCAGCTGAAAAGAAGACTTCGTCACATCATCACGATCAATGATGAACTTGCCGGAAACGTCGTTGAACCGACCATGAATCCAACTAATGTCCAGATGCCGTGCTTTAAAACTCACTGAGGAATGAACCAGATCGTAGTCGTATTCATCAGCACTCCATGCGACTCCCGCCCCAATGCAGCAGGTCAACAGCAGAGTCAATGGCTTCAGGACTAATGTCATCATTCGAAGCATAGCGTAAGGACCTTTTGTGAGAT
>CAIJTV010000407.1:0-2775 GCA_903823635.1 uncultured Planctomycetaceae bacterium | reverse complement strand
CTGCTCTGGAACGCTCGCCGTGAGTTCCTGCGAAAGGAACGAGCGTCGGAGATGGAAGCGAGAGAGATTGTGCTCGGCGAGCTCCGTATGCCGTTTTGGTATAAAACCTTCGGCGATGCTCCCGCAGAGGGACGCAGTTTGTTCATCTCGATGCACGGGGGCGGCGGTGCTCCCAAGGCCGTGAATGATCAGCAGTATGAGAATCAAAAGCGTCTTTATCAGCCTGAAGAAGGGGTTTACCTTGTTCCGCGAGCCCCCACGAATACCTGGAACCTGTGGCACGAGGGCCATATCGACATCTTTTTCGATCAGTTGATCACGGACATGATGGTGTTCGAAAACGTGACCCCTGATCGAGTTTACTTCATGGGATATTCAGCCGGCGGTGATGGAGTCTATCAGCTGGCACCTCGCATGGCCGATCGTCTGGCTGCCGCCGCAATGATGGCCGGGCATCCAAACGAAGCTCGCCCGGAAGGCCTACGCAATATCGGCTTTACCATTCACATGGGAGCCAATGATTCCGCCTACAATCGCAACAAGATCGCCGCTGAATGGGGACAGAAGCTGGATGCGCTACAAGCCGCCGATCCCGAAGGTTACATCCATGAAACGACGATCCATCCAAACAAGGGTCATTGGATGAATCTGCAGGATGCTGTGGCTGTCCCGTGGATGGCCAAATTCACTCGCAATTCCTGGCCAAAGAAAGTTCATTGGGTTCAGGACGACATTGCTCACTCACGCTTTTATTGGCTGCAAGCGGATCTTGCCTCGTCAAAAGCCGATGATGAGATCATCTCCACAGTGAGCGAACAGGAGATTCACATTCAGAAGAGTTCTGCTGCGACACTGACGCTGCTTCTGAATGATCGCTTGCTGAATCTCGATTCACCAATTACGGTCGTCCTCCCCGATGGAACAAAGTCTGAGCACCGTGTAACTCGATCTGTCCGCTCACTGGCCACTTCGCTCCAGCAACGCAACGATCTACAAGGTCTGAGCAGTGCCAGTCTCACGCTGGCGATAGCGCCAAAGCCATAATGGGCTGAACCGCTGGCGATTGAAGGAGATCAGGCCGTGCAAACTGGAAGGGCAACCTTAAAGTCAGCGCGGCGTGGGGGAAAAACGAAAGATCTCGTCGAGCTGCGTTTATTCGGTTCGCCGAAGCTAACTCGCCGAATGTTTGAACATCGAGCTACCGACCGGAAGGTTGAGTTTGATGTGCATCCCGGGCTAACCCCGCCACCGATTCCAAAGCGGACCTACCGAATGTTGGAGAGGGAGATTGTTAGCTTAGTGCCGTTCGCCGTTAAAGGCGTAGTTGCCAACGACCACGAGCAATTGATGACTCCAGGGTCATTCGACTTTATCCCAATGAATCGCAAACCTGAATTTCCGATGCCGCTTGACCCAGCAGCGCAGTGTCCTCATAGGCCGAATGGTGGGTCCCCGGCCTGCTCCCCGGTCTGCTCGAATTGCGGGTGACAACCTCCGCGGCCACTGGTACATTATTCTCAGCCGCCGAGTGCTCGTGATTGCTTCCGCACAGGGCTGATTCAGCCTCGTGTCCCCCAATCCACAAAGCGGAAAAGCCCAACGCACGATCTACAAAGTCGGCTAACCGCCTGACGCAAAGATCGCAACTCGTTCTGTGCTAAACATGAATCCAGATTTGATCAAATTCGATTTACTCTTCGATGCTGACGAGTACCTTCGATCTGGATTCTGTCCGTGGACATTCTTCGCCTACCCGACCAGCGTGGCTGACGAACAGGGACTACCACCAGACAAAGACGCATGTGTCTTCCTTGCTCGCGTTCAAGCACGTGGCATTTCCGTTGCCATTTGGGTTAACGGGATCGCCCAAGACACGACGTACTTCGCTTGCCGTAAGGACGACATTCAGAAATTGAACGATCTGATTCAGGAACTTGAGGATACCGGAGACATCGAGAAGGGATTCTGCAATCAAAGAACGGAGCGATTAGTTGTAGCATCCGAAAAGCACAGAACCAATGAGGCTTTGACTTTGCGACGCTCGGAGTAAGAGCGTGATTTGGCGGAGCGGGGTGGAGCGGAGAGGGCTCGTCGCTGAGCAAGTCCTGATACGGGTGCCATGCACTTGAGAAGAGGCGATATTGAATGAGTTGGCGATCGCATCCTGCATGGAGCATGCGATATGCAATGTTTGTCCACAGATCAACGCAGATAAACGCAGATCAGTCGCATAGGCGGCCAGCGATGTGGCGTTCGTCCACCAAGGGACTTGCTCGAAGAATGACTCGGATACGGGGGATACGGGTGCCATGCACTTGAGAAGAGGCGATGTTGAATGAGTTGGCGATCGCATCCTGCATGGATGCATGCGATATGCAATGTTTGTCCACAGATCAACGCAGATAAACGCAGATCAGTCGCATAGGCAGTGAGCGATATGGCGTTAGTCCACCAAGGGACTTGCTCGGAGAATGACTCGCAGACTGATCTAAGGGGACTCTTTGTTCCGTTGTTCGTCGTCCTCTGGAGAAGCTGTACTCGGTGGCACGATACTCAACCGGTCACCGGGATCTGCTGGACCATTTTGTACTCATCATTTTGTCATCACACTCACCTTGCCATGCGAACCTTGCTTTCGTGACCACTGCAATGCGAATGATTCGATGCCCACGGTGCGATGGCAATTCATCGCCCGATGATTTCTGCAAACTCAACGAAGCCGGAGTCCAACTGGCAACAGAAACCGTTGATTTTCGCCCTCAACAGTGTGGCCCG
>CAIJTV010000406.1:0-10203 GCA_903823635.1 uncultured Planctomycetaceae bacterium | reverse complement strand
TGCATCGCGATATAGGCCGTTTCGAAGTTTGCGTTGAGTACGGTGTGGCCTGAGACGGCCTTCGGAGTTCTTCGCCCGTTCATCAGTACCGTATTGAATTCTTCATAGTCGAATCGCTCAGCCGTGACAAAAATGGCCAGTCTTCCGCGAAACGCCTTTTCTCCAGCAGGCAGGCTGTAAGTGGAGGCCAGTTTCGTCAGATGGGCTTCAGCTTTTTCGCCGAGCTCCTTCAGGCGATCTTCCGATGCTGTTCCGTAGAGGTAGAAATTGCTCGTGGTCGCAGAGACGCCTTCTGACTTCGGGGAAACTCGCTTCCACAGTTCTGCCGTTTGCGTAATTCGTCGTTCGGCAAACTCCGCATCCGTCATTGAAGCCAGCTTGGCTGCTTCCATTTGTGCTTCCGTAGGCACGATTTCGCGCAGCGAAGCCTTCGCATCATTTCCATCGAAATGGGCGCCTTCGCGGATCCATGTTTCAAGAGCTAGTGCTTGCGATTGCTTAAGCTGAGCCTGTCCCGCTGGCATCTTCAATGGTTCCTGCCGCAGGACAAGGTCGACAATGTAGCTTTCGTCTGGCTTGCCGGGCACGATAGTTGTGCCCGTGGGGCCGCCTTGCAGCAATTGTTCGAATGTTGTGAAACCGAAATTGCCGCGAGGATTGTTTCCTGAATGACATCCCATGCAGATATTCACCATCCATGGTGCGATATCCTTTGAGAAGGAAACAGTCTCTGTGCCATCCGCCTTCACAACGGTCACTGGAGGTTTCTTGACAACCATCGAGTCACCAATTGGTGCATCCTGATCTTTGCCGTCGAATGCAGCCCCTTGTTCAATCCAGCGAGCGATCGTCATTATCTCAGCGTCATCTAGTTTGGCGCGCCCTTTTGGCATCCTCTGTTGTTCGTTCTCAGCGACCATGCGAAGAACAAGACCGCTGCGTTGAGGGATACGAGGAACAACCGGGACTCCGCTTCGTCCTCCCTTGGCAATCATGCTGTACGTGTCAAGACGGAGATTCGCACTGGCCTGTGCTTCACCGTGGCACTGGAGGCAGTTTGCTTTCAGGATTGGAGCGACTTCCTGTTCGAAGCTCACGGGGATCAGATTCTTCGCCTTCTCGAGGGCGGTTTTGAACGTTGCGTAGGATCGATCTTTTTCGTCCTCTTCAATCGCCAGTTCCTTAATGCGTTCTTCGGTCTTCTTGATCAACTCTTTGGCCTGATCAACCTCCTTCTTTTTCACCATGCCCTGAACTTCTTTCAGCTCTTTGCCCAGCGCAGTGAGTTCCTTCTTCACTTCAGGGGGCAACGCGCAACGTCCCTCTGACGCAAAAATTGAAATCGTGATCGCGACGAGGGCTGACAAGCGAAGCGTTCGAGAGATCATAAACGGTATTCCAAAAACCGACTGGAGAGGTGAGGTCTGGATCAACATGGTCCGACGGAGAAGAAGGACCACAATTCTTCTTTAGTTTCGATGCAAAAACTGTTCAGATCAACACTGTATGGGGAATACACTGCGAAACTGCGGTTGAGACGTCAGCTGCAGAACTTTTGAAAGTATACCCTTTGACTTTGCAGAAATGCCATTCTTTATGGTCAGTAGAGACATGGCAATCGAGTCTCCCCCGGCTAAGTGCCGGATCATGGGCAAGGCCGTTTCGGGAAGAGAACCGTACAATCGCGATTCAGGCATAAGATTGGCCTCCTCCTCAATCAAAATGCGGTTTCACTTTGACGACACCCTCAGCCATGCTTAGACTGTTGGTCCTCCCTACGCGCCTTCCCAGCCATGTGTTCTTCGGAAAACCTACCGTGATGGCTGTTTATATCACACCTGTAATGTCTCTCCGCCGCACAGTTGTTCTGGCTGTCGCATGTTCTTTCGGTGCGCTCATCGGCTGGCCCGAAGCGTCCGCTCAGGAACCCATCATTGATCGACTTGATGTGGCGAATTTCAGGCCGGGACAAAAGGCAAACGTTGTAGTCAACGGTAAGCAATTGATGGGGGCGAGTGGTCTATGGACGCCGGTTGGTACGCTTCGACCAAAAGAAGGCTCCGATCTTTCGAAGGATCAGCCAGTTACCTTTGAAGGTGATGTAAAAGTCGATGCTGTACCAGGCATTTATCCGGCAAGAGTGGTCACAAATCATGGTTGTTCGGAGGCTGGTTGGTTGGTCGTGGATGACTTACCGTCCATTGCTATGACACCTGAAAGCGAGGATCGTGCTGTTGGTCAGGTGGTCACATTGCCATGTTGTGTCGAAGGGCAGCTCAATCCCGTCTTGTCGAGATTCTTCCGTGTTGCATTAACGGCTGGCCAGTCGGTGAGTGCGGAAGTGCTTGCTCGTCGACTGGGTTCGGATCTTGATCCGGTTCTCCGAGTGACCGGTCCAGATGGCAAAGAGATTGCTTACCGCGATGATCTGCCTGGTGCTGAAGGAGATACTCAACTTCAGTTCACGGCCGCCGTTGATGGTGAGCATCGAATCGAATTGCGAGATGTTCGTTATTCAGGCGGTGCCCGTCACTTCTTTCATCTCCGAATGGGAAAGATGTCGCTGGCCAGTGCGACAATGCCGCGAGTTACTCAGGTCGGTGGGAAAGTTTCTTTGGTTGGTAGTTCGGGAGAGGTTGTCGGCGAGGCTTCTGCTCAGGGATCCGCTGATCTGCCGGCTTCATTTGTGCCGGTCTCTTTTCGACCAGCCGAGGCAGATGCGAGTACGCTTGGGGTAGTACTTGTTACGACAAGTCTGTCGCAGAATGAAGTGGAGCCGAATAATGGTCGAGCTGAAGCCACGGTCTTGGCGGCGGAATCGCTGATGCTGACCGGAAGCTTCAATGCAAAGGGAGATTCCGACTGGTTTAAGGTGACCGTGGCCGAGCCGACAGCTCTTTTGGTGGTAACTCGAACGCGTGAGCTCAGCAGCCCCACCGATGTGATGCTTGAACTTTACAACTCGGAAGGTGGGAAGGTCGCAGAGAACGATGATGCGGGGCCGCGAGATGCGGAACTCACGTTCATGCTCCCTGCTGCTGGTGACTTTTTTCTGAAGGTTAGTGAGATCGCGGGTCGGGGAGGTTCGGAGTGGATCTATGCTCTGGACGTGTTTCGAGGGCGAAAGGCCGTCAAAGTGACTGCTCCGGCCGATCGTGTTAATGTGCCCAGAGGTGGCAGTGCTGCGATGCTGCTCGCGGTGAGGAGAATTCATTACGATGGTCCGCTGAAAGTGGAAGCTGTCGGGCTGCCGGCAGCGCTGACAATGTCTCCATTCATTATTGGCGGAAAGCAGAGTGCCGTGCCTGTTGTCCTTACTGCGAAAGATCCTGCCGCAGCTGCATCCGATGCCGACTGGGGACCAGTAACTCTTCGCATTACAGCACCGGATGGTGTTGGCATGCCGCCGGCTGAAATTCAACTGGCCCCGCCAGCTCCAAAGAAAGCTGATGCAGAGCTGTTCCGAAGTGCCCGAGTCAGAACCGATCTCTTTGCTGCCGTTCAACCTGCAGTTCAGTTTTCATTTTCGGCAGAGCCCTCAAGTCTCAATGTCACGCAAGGTGCTGCCGCAACAGTTGTCGTGAAGTCGACTCGAACCGCTGAATGGACGGAGCCGATTGAAATCGCCCTCGCAACTCCGGCTGATCAACTACCGGCCGGAATTACGGTGACGGGTGGGTCGATGGCTGCAGGAGAGTTGGCAGTCACGATTACTGCTACCGCTGATGCCCCAATAGGACCTTTCACTGTTTTCCTTCAGGGAAAGTCAAAGAAGGATAAAGTTGAACCTGTTCATCCTGTTCCGCCAATCGTTGTCGAAGTTGTTACCAAGTAGATTAATGGGTTATCGATTTCTGTTTTTGAACTGCCCAAAGATCCCACCCGAGTTGCCGCTCCGGCAATTCACTGAATAGCAAAAGTTCCTGGAAAGTGCGTATTCAGGCCAATGCCTGGCTACAAAGAATCGCAAACAAAGGCTTCGTCACTATGCTCCGCTTAACCTGCCTGTTGTTGATATTCGTAATTGGTACTTCAGCTTCTTTTGCTGCTGAGCTACCGACATTATCGCTCTCTGTTCAGCCAGTCGAGGTCGCTCTCGTTGGTCCTCGTGGCGTGCAGCAGTTGATCGTTACGGCGAATGGTGATGCTGCGACAATTCACGACGCTACAGGGCTGGCTGAATACCGAACGGACGACGCTGCTGTCGCTGTCGTTGAGGGCGGAGTTGTAAAGGCTAAAGGTAATGGTACCACGACGGTGCATGTGACGCGTGGTGGCCAATCGGCATCTGCTAAGGTGGCTGTGTCAAACTTTGAAATGCCTTCGCCAGTCTCCTTTCAAACTGAGATACTGGCGTCTCTCACAAAGTCCGGCTGCAACATGGGGGCCTGTCACGGGTCGCCATCTGGCAAAGGCGGTTTCCGTCTTTCTCTTCGAGGCTACGACCCTAATGTCGATTTGGTGACGTTGCGAGGAGAATTCTTCAATCGTCGTTCGAATGTGCTGAGCCCTGATGAAAGCCTGCTGCTTCGAAAGCCGTTGATGGAAGTAGCTCACGGAGGTGGTCGCCGGCTTCAAAATGGAGATCCTAGTCATCGGGTTTTAAGAGACTGGATCGCCGAAGGAATGAAACTGGATCCAGACGGCGCTTCTACGTTGTCACGGATTGAGTTGCTGCCGTCTCCAAGAGTTCTCCGAGATGGGGCTGATCGACAGCAACTGATTGTCAATGGTTATTTCAGCGACGGATCAGTGAGAGATATCACTGCGCTCACGGCATTTGATTCTTCGGATGAAGGCATTGGCATGATCTCACCGTCTGGTGTGGTCTCGCAGCAGGGGCGTGGAGAAGTGACAGTTCTGGCCCGCTACCTCGACAAAGTGTCTACAACTCAACTCACATTCCTTACCGAGCGACCTGATTTTCAGTGGCCAAGTCCGGCTGAGACGACTGAGATTGATCGACTGGTGTTTGGAAAGCTGAAGCAGCTGCAGATTCAGCCCTCCGAGTTGTGCAGCGACACTGACTTTCTTCGCAGGGCAACGCTCGACCTGACTGGCCGTCTTCCGTCTTTGGAGGAATCTCAGCAGTTCCTTGCAGATCAGTCTCCCGAAAAGCGTGCTGCTGTCATCGATCGATTACTTGCGACCGATGATCATGCCCGATTCTGGTCTATGAAATGGTCCGATCTGCTTCGATCCAACAGCAAGAAAATGACTCGAACAGGCGTGCATAAGTTTCGCCGATGGCTTTTTGACGTCGTCAAGAATGATGTTCCGTTGAATCAGTTCGCACATGAACTCCTGACTGCAACCGGCAGCACGCAGCAGAATGCTGCCGCGGCTTATTGGAAAGCAAGTCGCGACGAAATTGATGCCACCGAAACGACCGCACAATTGTTTCTTGGGATCCGTATTCAGTGCGCAAAATGTCATAACCATCCCTTCGAAAAATGGACTCAGGATGATTACTACGGGACAGCAGCCGCCTTCATCCGTGTGGGGCGCAAGGAAACCGGGCTCCCGGATGATGAAATGATCTTTGTCAAAGCTGGTGGAGAAGTGACTCAGCCTCGTACCGGAAAACAAATGAAGGTTCGGCTATTGATGCAGGGTGATGTCGATGTTCCTGCAGATCAGGATCGTCGAGTTGTTTTTGCGGATTGGCTGACGAAGAACGAGAATCCATTCTTCGCACGCTCTCTGGCAAATCGTATCTGGGGTCATGTTGTGGGTAAGGGGATCGTCGATCCCGTGGATGACTTCCGAGATTCGAATCCGCCGTCCAACCCTGAACTGTTAAATTATCTGGCTGGCGAGTTGGTGAAGAGTGGCTTTTCTTCACGCCACCTCATCCGCACAATTATGAACAGTCGGGTTTACCAATTGAGTTCCCAGAGAAACAAGTATAACGCAGATGATGAGATCTACTTCAGCCACGCGACAACTCGCATGCTGACAGCGGAACAGCTTTTAGATTCCATTTGCGCTGTGACAGGACTGCCGGAAGACTTCGCAGGAATGCCTGGCGGTACCAAAGCCGTTGACCTGGTTGACCCACCTGAAGGACACAAGTTCCTGCAGGTCTTTGGTCAGCCTCAGCGAGAGCTTCCCTGTGAGTGCGAGCGATCCACAGACAGTAATTTGTCTCAGGCCCTTCAGTTGATTAACGGGCCGACAGTACACAACAAACTGCGATCTGATGCAGGGAACGTGCACAAGTGGGTCGCTGGCGCAAAGTCGGATGCAGAGATTATTGAACTCTTGTATTTGACGGCATTGAGTCGGCCTCCGCTGCCTGAAGAACAGCAAACAGCACAGAACCACATCAAGGCCAATGAAGACCGGACTCGGGCTCTGGAAGATATTGCCTGGGCTGTGATCAACAGCAAGGAATTCCTCTTCCAGCATTGAGGCATTCACCGGGCGATAGGTGTTCTCAAAAAAAGTTCGGATTTAACGCGTGGGACCTAAAAGCTTACGGCTCCGGAGAGCGGCTGACGGTGATAAGCTTGTGATAGTTATGGGATGCTGGAATGGCTGGACCACTGCTGGGCAAAAGCCTGAAGGAAAAGATGCAGCGTGGTCAGTCTGTCTTTGGAACCTTCATCCAGTACACCGTGAATCCGGCGATTGTAGACGTGCTTCCGGAAGGGGCACTGGATTTCGTGATCGTCACGGCAGAACACAACGCCTTGGAATTGGCCGAGTTTCTGCCGTTGAAGTATGCCCTTGCAGCAAAGGGAATTGCCTGCCTGGCAAGGACGCACAGTCGTGATCCGGATGATGTCTCGAGGGTCTGCGACACGTTTGATGGAGTCGTTGTGCCCTACGTTGAAGATGTGGAGCACGCTCGCCGTTTGGCTGCTGCCGCCATCTATCGCCCGTTGAAAGGACTCGCTCTGGAGCGAGTCCTTCGCGAGGGAGTTTGGCCTGACGAGAAAAGTCGCAGGTACATCCTCGAAGACCGATGTCAAAACACCGTCTTTGTGCCCATGATTGAATCTCTGGCAGGTATTGAAAATCTGGAAGCAATCTGTGGAATTCCGGGAGTCCACGCGATCTTTGTCGGACCCAATGATCTTACGACAGCGATGGGAATCCCGAATGAATATGATCATCCGGATCTGATCGCAATCCTGAAGCGGATTATCGATGTTGCGGATCGTTCCCACATCCCGGCTGGCTGCTGGTTTGGCAAGCCGGAACAAATGCAGCGCACGATTGGGCAGGGATCAAGATTTGTTGTCTATTCGAACGACGGTGCGTTTCTGCGTGAGTCGATTCAAAACGCCTTTTCGGCATTGCGGAACATATAGAGATCGGGCAGTACAAACATGACGATGTGCCCGATAGATTTAGGCGTTTGTTGAAGGTTCCAGTTGGGGACGTGTTTGTCTCTCTCGGGATCCCGCGCTATTCAGAACCATTTCGCGAATGCTTGCGGTTTCATTCTCATGCCAATTGAATCCGCAGTGATGCGATTCGTGCCTGTCGTTTAGCCCAATCGTCCGAACTGCTGATCCAATGTGCCACGGCTCAAGGTCAAGGACGTTGGGCGACCATGTGGACAATGGTGCGAGTCATTGACCAGATGTCTCTGCCGAAGCAGTTCCTGCATTTCTTCTGCCGTAAGACGATGCCCTGATTTGATTGCTGCTCGGCAAGCCATAGTGTGAAGCATGTGATCCAGAAGATCGCGTCTGGACATCTTGCCATCGTTTTGTACCAGTTGTTCTGCAAAATCTTTGACGATTCGAGCCAGATTGCCTCGCGGGATTAACGTTGGGTAGGACATGAGCAGAATGGTCGTACCTCCAAATTCCTGAAGTTCGAACCCAATTTCTTTCAGCAGGTCGAGCGACTCCAGAAGTGCTACGCACTCGGTGGCGGTACATTCGATGGTATCCGGGATCAGTAGGCGTTGACGTTCCACTCCGCCCGACAGGATTCGATTCCTTAGATGTTCATAGAGAATTCTCTCATGCAGTGCGTGTTGATCAATGACCTCCAGCCCGGCATCACTGGCAAGGACAATATAGCAGTCATGAATTTGTATCGCCCGAAACTCATTGTCAGTCGAGGCGATTGCGCTGTTGAGTGATTGTTCCATTCTGTCGTCAGCAATGGAAGCTTCGGCTCTGCTCTCCACTGCCGAAATTTGTGATCCAGGGACACTGGAGGGCGATGGCAAACACTCGGCTGAATCCATTTCCGGCGAAAGCCCTGAGAGGTTTGCGCGAGCAACAACTTCGGAAGTCGCCGGACTATTCTGCTGAGTCGAGAGAGTTTGCTGCTGGCCGTCTCGTACCTGTTGCGAATCGATCGCAAATGCTTCGATCACTGCAGGATGCGAAAACACCGAGCGATCATTAAAAGTTGATCTGAGGGCCGCTGAATCGCTGCCTGCTGAACGTGCAAAATCGCCAATACGGGGAGGAGTTGTAATCGTCGCATGGGAAGCCCAGAGGTTGAGTTCCCGCTGGGGAGCTTCAGGCGATGCAGGTTTATCAAACTTAAGTTCAGTTTTTGATGAGGGTGAAGCGGAGTTGCTGACTTCAATGCTGGACCGAAACTCAAGAGTCAGGAACTTGTCGCGAAGGGTCTTAAGCAGTTGTCGATAAAGTATCTGGCTGTCCTGAAAACGAACTTCACTTTTGGTGGGATGGACATTGACATCGACCATCGCTGGCGGCAGCTCCAGAAAGAGTATGCTGACAGGATGTCGGCCCACCATCAACAGGCCGCGATAAGCTTCTCCAAGTGCATGCTGAAGGCTCCGGTCCTGAATCCAGCGACCATTTAAAAACAGATACTGATCCTTGCGAGTTGAGCGGTTCAGAGATGGCTCACCGACGTATCCCCACAGTCGAATCTTTTCTCCTGAAGGCAATTCGGATTCTGAGGTGACGCTAATCAGGTGGTCGGAGACTTCACTACCCATGAAGCGTCGAACACGCTCAAGTGCATTCGCGGAAGCGGGTAATTCGTAGACCAGCTTTTCGTTGTGACGCAGCACCAGATGCAGATTGGGATTCGCGATCGCAATGCGGGAGAATTGTTCGGCAATCTGACCAAATTCGGTCGCCGGTTTCTTAAGGAAGCGTCGACGTGCCGGTGTGTTAAAGAACAGATTGTGAACTTCCATCACCGTGCCCGCCGGACATCCGCAGTCTCGATTGACCACGATTTGTCCGCCATGGCTTTCCAGTTCTCGACCAACAGGACATTCTTCCGGACGCGTGCGAATCCGAAATCTTGCGACAGAGGCGATCGATGCAAGAGCCTCACCTCGAAACCCCAATGTGCTGACATGATCCAGATCCGCATCGGAGCGAATCTTACTGGTGGCATGGCTGGCTACAGCCAGTAACATGTCGTCAGGATGGATGCCTTCACCATTGTCCGAGATCCGAATCAGGTCCATCCCACCATTGACGATGTCGACTTCAATTCTTGTTGAAAGCGCGTCGACACTGTTTTCCAGCAATTCCTTGACCACGCTACCTGGCCGTTCAATGACTTCTCCCGCTGCGATACGGTTGACGACATGAGCATCCAGTTGTTGTATTCGAGACATTGTGATGGCAGATCAAGGGCGGGCTGGTCGGTAGCAATTTTCCGTCGTCTCGGAGTATAACCAGTTTCGCATTGGATTTCCTGCCGGACAATCAATGCGTGGGACGCGTTTGAACGGATGATTCAGGTGACGGTCAAGTAAGGGCTTCGACCTCCGGCAGACCTGAGTCCCATCGGAACTAAGGGAAATGGATCGTGAGACATTGAGAGCCCTGCAGGCTCCATTGAAGTTGCAGTACCAATTGTCACCGGACACCGCCAATGTTTGCCTTAATGCTGAGGGCGTCGTGGAGTTCGATGTCCCGGGTTGTAGGGTCGCTTTGCCCTGCAATGATGGCAAGTTCATTAAAGCAGGCTTGCATCCAAACGCCGGCGGTGACGGGACTCAGGCTTGTTCCGCTGAGCTGCTTCTTCAGGCGCTGGTGACTTGTGCAGGAACTACGCTGGCGGCGGTGTCGATATCAATGGGTCTTCAAATAAGTCAGGCGTTGGTTTATGCCAAAGGTTTGCTCGATTTTCGTGGAACCATGGGAGTGGATCCACGACAGTCACCAGAGCCACGGTTCACGATTCTGAGTACAAAGGCGCATTTCTTCCCATCGGAGACTTTTCCGCGCGGGTTCG
>CAIJTV010000405.1:0-11474 GCA_903823635.1 uncultured Planctomycetaceae bacterium | reverse complement strand
TGGTTCGAGCGGAAGATTCTGCAGGAGTTTTGCGATGGCTGCCGCGTCTGGCATGCCACCTTCCTGCGCCTTTCTCGCAATTCGACTTGTCAGGAAGCCAAGGTAACCGGGATTTGCTACGGGAAGTTCTTCGGCCAGTGTCACGGCGAAGGAAAGGTCCTCGTTTCCTCGCTTGATCGAGATTTGCAGTGAATCGCCAGCGTAGCTGGATGCCACGGCCTCCTCGAGAATACTCATTCGTTCAATCATCCGATTGTTCACTGAAACCAGCACATCGTCTTTCTTGAGGCCTGCGGTCTCAGCCGGCCCCTTCTGGATAACTCGCTCGATTCGTATACGGGAAGAAAAGACTCCTGTAGCTGCGAGTTTTACACCGAGTTTACCAGCCTTCAAATCACGTCCAGCTTTTAACCGTTCTGCACTTCGCAGGGCATCGTCCATCGGAATAGCAAACCCTATTCCAGAGTCATACCACTCAACTCCGGACGACGAACTACCCTGCCCTCGCGGAGACAATGGCACCAGAATCCCCATTACTTGTCCCTGAAGATCGATGAGCGGACCTCCATAGTTTACCGGTGAGATTTTGGCATCCGACTGAATGGCCAACCCATGAATTCGATGAAGAGCACTAACGATCCCAACAGAAACATTGGATGATTCTGCTGCGTAAAATCGTCCCAGAGCAATCGACCATTGGCCAATTCTTAGCGACTGACTGGATGCGGGTCGAACCGGAGTCCACTTTCCTTCTTTGGCTTTCAGAAGCACAAGACGTCGAAGATGATCTGTTGCGACGACTTCAACATTCGTGCGTTTTCCAGCGATGTCTTCGGCCAGAATCGCTTCGGGTTTGCCTTGTAACGCGAACTCACTGGTCAGAATTTCTCCAGCGTCTGAAACAACAACTCCGGTGGTCACAAGCGAGGAGACTTTATCTCCGTCAACGGATTGCTCTCCTCCGATCACACGAAGCCTGACGACGGACGCATCGGCAGACTGAACGGCAGCTCTGACAGCCAGCCCCAGTTCGTCGGCCTGAATACACGACGATGTAGAGGCGACAGCAAGCAAGCTGAAGACTGGAAAAACAAAGCGCTGAGTGAGACTAAGTGTCATAGAGTTTCCAAATCATCTTCGAATAATCGATAGCTGCAGATCGTCAATATCCAATTGGCCGGTCGCGCCGTTGAGGCCAATCCGGATAATCATTTCTTTTGCCCCGGGGGGGACGGGGACAGTTGATCGAGCATTCTGCCAGTCAAAACTGCCTCGCCATTTTCCCATGACTTTTTGTCCAATTTCACGGCGGACATGGTCATAGAAGTGAACCACGACAGCGGCTTGCTCCGTCACGTCCTGGCCGGGCACAATGCCCTCGCAACGGACCCAGTAGTTCAGGTTCAGCACTGCGATCGTCCGGCCGTCGATCGATGATCCCTGCAGGCAATGAGACAGCGAACCAAAATCTTTGTTCTGAAAGCGAATGCAGTAGGTGCCAGTAATTGGGGACTCGGTGCACATCGTTGTCTGGCGCTGATAATGCCACCCGTCAACTTTCTCATCACCGTTTTCATCTTCTTCAAATGATCCATTCACGATTTCAGGGCGAGTCGGGTCTGGTTGAATTCGCCGTTGTTCTTCGGACGCTCCCGTCATGGGCACGAAAAGGGTTGAAATGAGCTTTTCATCTGTCAGTTTGCCATCCACTTTTGTGAACAGATGAAACGACTGCTGATATCGTTGACCCACGGGGACAATCATCTTACCGCCTTCCTTGAGCTGCTCGACTAAAGGAGTCGGGACATTCTCCGGTGAGCAGGTCACAATGATTTTGTCGAACGGTGCGTGCTCTGGCCATCCTTTGTACCCATCGCCATCAAGCGTAAAGACATTGTCATATTTGAGTTCCTTCAGTCGCTTTGTCGCCTGCTTGGAGAGAGGACTGACGATCTCGATGGTGTAGACCTCTTTAACGATCTCTGCCAGCACCGCTGCCTGATATCCACTCCCGGTTCCAATCTCCAGGACTCGATCTTCCGGCTGAGGATCCAATGATTCCGTCATGTAAGCCACGACATACGGCGGCGAGATTGTTTGCTGATGTCCAATCGGCAACGCTACGTCTTCGTAAGCAGCCGCTTTCTGTGCTCCGGGTACGAACTCGTGTCGCGGCACACGTCTCAATGCTGCCAGAACGGCTTTGTTCGTGATTCCCTCGGCTTCAACTCGCGTAGCCACCATGTGTTCTCGCTGCTCTTCGTAGCGATGCTGTCCGATGGCGGCCGTTGTATTGAATAGAGCGACTATCAGCACCGCGCCGAATCGCAAGAAATTGCGCAGGTGGGCTGAGAGCGAACAAGATATCTGACGGTAGATGTTGAGTGCGTTGGTCATCACGAACGATCCTCGCTGTTTGACGCGGACTGGCGGGACCAGAATTCCGTTCAAGGTCCCGGAATGAAGTGTAATAACCGTCCTATGATGAGAGAACTGGATTCTCTGTTGTGGGCTCGATCAGTGAATCTCGGGGGCGAAACGCATGAAGCATCCGAATCGAATGAGAAAAGTACGGGATAAACCGCCTTTGTGCAGTGCGGTTTGGGCATGGTTGCGATCGATCTCAATACAGCTTTGAAGGATATTCCTCCTGACTATTTGACTCGAACACGCTCTTTTTTCATGAACCGGGAGATTGAGGTTGCCAGAATACGGCTCCGCTGGAGTACTCTGTTAACGATGATTTTCTGAAGTTGTGCCATTTGGCGAACCGGATTTATGTCAGTTCAACTTTCTGCCAACTCATTTTTGCAAATGCTTTCCCACAGCGGGCTGCTGTCGGAAACTCAGTTGGAGCAGGTTGAACAGAGATTTCCTGCTTCGGCACGGACATCCACGCCAAGGACCGTTTGTGACTGGTTGCTTCAGGAGGGAGTGATTACAGAGTGGCATGCGGAGAAACTCCTGCAGTCGAAGTTTCGAGGTTTCTTTCTTGGGCCCTATAAGCTGCTGAATCGTGTCGCCCGCGGCGGGATGAGCACGATTTATGCGGCGCAACACCAAGAGACAGGCGAAGTTCATGCTTTGAAAGTTCTGCCCCCAGCTCGCACCAATACCGCTTCCTATTTGCCGCGACTGCAACGTGAAGCCGCGATGACTCAGCGTTTGCAGCACCCGAATATCGTGCGTGTCTTTGGATTCTATTCGGAATCAGACGGCCAGGATGCGGTGCATTTTATTGCCATGGAGTTCATGCAGGGGCGTGATCTCTTTGAGACTGTCAACATTCAAGGTCCGTTAAGTTACCGTCAGGCGGCGGACTATATTCGCCAAGCGGCCGACGGGCTTGTATACGCGCATCAGGCTGGTCTTGTTCATCGAGATATCAAGCCCGGCAATCTGTTTGTTCCTGAAGATGGCATCCTGCGAATACTCGATCTGGGACTTGCGCAGGAATTTGACAGTGAAGAAAACCTGACTCGCGAATTCAATGAGCGGGTTCTGGGAACGGCAGACTATCTGGCTCCTGAGCAAGCGGCCGACAGTCATACGGTGGACCAACGGGCCGATCTCTACAGTCTCGGTTGTTCGCTCTACTTTTTGCTGACGGGGCAGCCTCCGTTCACAGAAGGAACGCTTGTGCAGCGTCTTGTTGCGCATCAGACAAAAACGCCGATGCCGGTGACTCAGTTCCGTCCCGATATTCCATCAGAACTGGTTTCGATTCTGAATGCGATGATGGAGAAGAATCGCAATCGAAGGATTTCAACGGCCAGTGAAGTCACAGAAAGAATCAGCCGGTTTCTTGAATCAATTGTGGACAAGCCTGAGTTTGATGAGCGTCCTCCAAAGAAGGCTGATCAGAGTCGTGCCTCGGAACACCGTGTGGGTTCTTCGCCGGCATTCGATCCACAGATCGCAGGCAGCTCCCGGATGGAAACTTCGGAGACGAAAACAACCAATAGTGCTGATTCGTGGCCAAATGTCGTGCAGCCGTCTGAGGAAACATCAGTCCCCGGGGCTGTGGATCAACACGAGGACGAAACATCTCTCGGTGCCGAGGATCCCGCCGAGTTTGCAAATCTGCTGGCGAGGATCGAAACACAATGTGGAATTGGCGGTGCGTTGAGTGCGGATCCTCGCAGTGCAGAACTTCTGGAGGTTGCTCGTCGATTGCAGAGAGGGGAATTAAAAAATGCAGACTCGGGACAATCGACAGAGGTTTTGTCTGAGTTTCTCATGCCAGAATTTGATCAGGAACTCATCGAGGCTCCAGAGCCGCTCGGACCTTTCGGGCGTTTGCTCATCGTCATTTTTCTGCTTGGGGCGGCGATAGGACTTCTCACTGTTTTATCTGAATGGATGAGATCAGAATGAATTCATCAGGTGAGCCGCAAAACTCGCACTCATCTGACGCCTGCGGGATATTGCCTTCTCGCGATGCACATGAGATGTAAATCGGCAAATCCTTGTTTGCTGCTCGCTTGAACTGCCGCTTATTGAGCATGCAAAAGTCCCCGGATGATTTCCGGGGACTCCAAGAAGACGATTTCCATCAGACTATTCGATAGTCCAATAGTCGAACACGAACGGCTCATCCAGTTTACCGCCAAGAAGCTCAACAAACTTCTTGTGAGCCGGATGAGGTAAGTAGGCGGCTCGATCTTCCTCCGAGGAAAACGTAATCAGATAGCCGTGAGTGAATCCCTTGTCGAGACCTTCCGGACTATTGTTGATACCACGTTCGAAGTCCCTGACTTCGGGTATCTGCTGTTTGAGATCCTGAAACGCTCGGTTGATTTCATCCAGTTGGGCAGGAGTGACCTCTGGTTTGTATTTGAACAAAACAATGTGCCGAAGTACGCGTGTTTTTGGTTTCAATTCACCGGCTGATTCCAGCATTCGGACCGCGACGAATCGGTTGCCGGCATCATTCAAGTGAACTCCATCGGTTGTCAGAACGCCCTTTTCCTGCCCGGCAACATTGTATTCCTTCAGGTAGCCCATGAAAGCGGCATGCAGGTCGAGCAATGTTGTTGAGGTTTCGGCGGCAACCTTGCGGCTGATGTCTGCGTATTCAGACAGCATCTTGTCGAGTTCATTTGAGCCATCATGCTTTTCGCCAATAACACTCGGAGTCGACAGGATGACTCTTGCACCGGCATCAGTACATCGTTTGATGAGGTTCCGAAGTCCGGCATCATATTTTTCGACCGGTGTTCCGCGTCCATTCTTTGAGTGCCAAACGTCGTTGATACCAATGTAGATCACGACCACGTTGGGCTTGTGTGACAAGACGTCTTTATCAAGTCGAGCTTCAAGGTCAGGAACTTTATGGCCTCCGATTCCAGCGCCGATGACTTTGATCCCTGAGTTCGGTCGGGCTTTTTCAATGGCCTCGCGAAATACGGTGACATATCCCGTTGGTCCGGCCCCCTGTTGAGTAATGGAGTCGCCCAGAAAGACGATGGTTTCTCCGTCTTTCAGTTCGGCCTTTGCACTTGCTCCCATCGCAATCAATGTCGCCATCGTCATCAGTATCCTTGTTCCCAACATGCGTGAATTCTCCTGTGAAGTTCTAAAGACATTCATTACTCACCATTTGCAGGAGGTTGGCAGAGGTGAAGGAAATCGTCAACCGACGGAATCACGCAGCGATCTCGGTTCGGGGCTAAACTCGCTGACCCGAAGAGACTTGCCTTCTGAGGCCACGGACGGAACAGTGGCAGTTTATCGCTCAGGTGGAGCGAGATGATCACATTAAACAATTCAGCATCGGCAAGGTGCAACATTGGGATCGAATTCGCTATCGTGCGGAACAGAAAACTCCTCGGGATCGCTGTTTTCCGAGTCCTTCCAGTTTGCTTCAATGTTCCCGCCATTTTGAAATGTGAGAGAGCTTAATGAGAATCTGTCGAATCGAATTACCCAGCGGTGAGATCTGTTTTGCGTCGCAGAAAGCAGATGGCTCGTTTGATCGTCTACAAGGTGATCTCTTCACGGGACTTCAGCCTGCGGGACAGACAGTTTCAGCTGCAAAGCTCCTCGCGCCATTGGATGCTGCTGCAGTGCTTTGTATCGGGTTGAATTACCGCAAGCATGCTGAGGAAGGCAAGCAGGCAATCCCAGCGCACCCGGTTTTGTTCATGAAGATTCCAACGACCGTAACCAACCCCGGCGATCCGATCGTGCTGCCTCGCAAATTGCGAAGTGACAAGGTCGACTACGAATGTGAACTGGCTGTTGTGATCGGTAAGAGGTGCCACAATGTTTCAAAAGCCGACGCACTGAATTATGTGCTGGGCTATACATGCGCTAACGATGTCAGTGCTCGCGATTGGCAGATGAACGGCGGTGGCGGTCAGTGGTGTCGAGGAAAAACGTTTGCGACGTTCTGCCCACTGGGACCATGCCTGGTGACGGCCGATGAAATTCCCGATCCAAATTCTCTGAAGATCCGAACAGTGCTGAATGGCAATGTTATGCAGGACTGGAATACCAATGACATGATTTTCGACGTGCCAACGCTGATTGAATACCTGAGTGCCAGTACAGTGCTGGCTCCGGGAACAGTGATTCTGACAGGAACTCCTCACGGTGTGGGTTCGGCAAGAACTCCTCCCGTTTTCCTTCAGCCTGGCGATACTGTCACGATTGATATTGAAAAGATTGGGGAACTAACCAATCCTGTTGTCGAAGAGAAGATCTAAGGATAAGACCGCACTGAGCCTGAGGCGCTAGCCGATTTTTTTTCGAATCGGCTAGCGCCTCAGGCTTAGCTTTATGGGTTTGGTATTGGTGTTTTTGCCGCTGGTACAGCTTTGCAGCTCTTTCGGGGACTTCGTCATGCTGAAGATTCAGAGTCCAAAAATTCAGGGTCGACGTGCTGTCCTGCAGGCAGGTGTTCTCAGCATCGCTGGCTTAAATCTGGCCACGCAGAAACGTCTGATTGCAGAAGGCACCGCAAAGAAGAACAACAAGAGCGTCATCCTCATTTGGCTCGATGGCGGTCCGAGTCAGCTGGAATCTTATGACCCGAAGCCAGAAGCTCCTGCTGAGTTTCGCGGCCCGTTTGGAACCATCCAGACAAGCCTTTCGGGTGTGCACTTTTCAGAGTTGATGTCTCAGCAGGCGAAGTTTGCGGACAAGATGTCGATCATTCGTTCCATGCGGCATGGGACCGGAGATCACTTCGCGGGTGCTCACTGGATGCTGACCGGTCGGTTCGGAGCGACAACAGCTTCAAAAGGGATTCGATATCCGTCACTCGGCTCCTGCGTCTCCAAGTTGAAAGGTGCCAACAAGCCCGGCTTGCCAGCGTATGTTGGCTTGCCGTCGGCAGAAAGTGTTTATCTCTATCCCGGATATCAGGGAGCCGCCTATTTAGGTGGCGAGCATGATCCGTTTGCGGTCAACAACGATATCCGATACCTGCACCACACTTATAAGACAAAAGTCGAAGCTCCGACTTGCTTCAAATCGGCCACGGGTCTCGACCAATCCCGAGCGCAGGATCGTAGTCATCTGATGGCGTCGCTTGATCGTCTGCGACGCGATGTTGACAACACGGGCGTGATGGACGTCATGGATTCTCATCATCAGGCGGCCCTGTCACTGGTCTTTGGCGGAGCGGCGATGGATGCATTCGACATTTCTAAAGAGTCGCCCGCTGTAGCCGAACGCTACGGCAGCACCCCGTGGGGACAGTACACCTTGATGGCTCGCCGACTGGTGGAATCCGGCGTGTCGTTTGTCACGGTCGACATGCCTCACTGGGATCATCATTCATCGCTCGTCGATGGGCATGCTCCCAATATGCGAGTGATGGATCAGTGTGTCGGAGCGTTGATGACCGACCTGGTCGAGAGAAATTTGCTGGATCAGGTCCTTGTGATCGTTATGGGCGAGTTCGGCAGGACTCCTCGGATCAACGAAGGACAACCGGGAATTCCAATTCCCGGCCGCGATCACTGGGGAGACGCGTTTTCGGTTATGCTGGCCGGCGGCGGATTGAAGCAAGGTGTTGTCGTCGGCGCGACCAATTCCAAGGCAGAGTATCCCGTCGAACGAGAAGTCGCGCCTCATGATCTGCTGGCCACCGTTTATCGAGTGCTCGGGATTGATCCGACAACTCACTTTCTCGATTACTCCGGCCGCCCGGTCGCGTTGGTCGATCGAGCTGAAGGCATCAGTGAATTGCTCTGAAAGGTTGCTGATTCGCTACAACCTTGTTGCGGCATAGAAGTCATGGAGCCCCATGGCCATTGCGCCGGCTGTCAAAAGACTCATACCGATAATCACCGCGCCGATCCACCGCGTGCGCTTGATCTGCCACCACATGATGATTCCGCTGATGCCCCAGAAGATCATGGCAATCGCCATGGTGTCGACGGCCAGCGACCAGAACGATCGGCCGTTCCATGTCGGCGACTGACCATGAGACGTATGCATTCGCAGAAAGAAGTGACGCAGCGGCATGCCGTCTTCTCCAGTGAAGCGATTAATGTCGATATGCCCGTCTTTCAGGACATACGTGATTCGGGCGGGCTGATCATCAACAGTGGCCAGAAAGTTCAGCTTTGTCCAGCCGAACGGCTGCGGTTCTTTGCCCTTCAATAGTCCAACACCGTCCAGCAGACTGGCCGCTGCTTTCTTTGCAGCCTCCTGAGGATCGGGGCTAAGCTTCACATTGCGAATCTCGGGTAGCAGAGTCTCAGGATCTTCATCATTCTTCGGCATCGTACCGATCCAGCTCTCGTGAGTTACGGGGTTGATGTAGACGACGTGTTGAAGTCCATCCTGTTTGACTTCGAACGAGATCTCGTTGGTGAATTCTGCATGAGTATTCTCAGAGAGCTTAATGCGAGATGAATCGGCGTCTTTCTGAATCGCCTCAACGACTTGTTCCGCCAGTTGGTTCGCGTCCGGAAACTCCTTAAGCCCTGCTGCGACCAATGTCTGCGGATTCACTGTCTGAATCTGCATGCGAGGAAACAAGCCAAGATGATTAAACATCGCTCCAGTGATTCCATACATCAGCACCCATGGCAGGAGGAAAATGCCTGAATAAAGATGAATGCGGCGAATGATCAGATTTATTCGCGAAGCCAGTTTCATGAGATGTCCTGATTTCCAATGAGAATGCATCGCTAAAAACTGAGCCTGAGGCGCTAGCCGATTCGGCCGCAAAATCGGCTAGCGCCTCAGGCTCATGTCAATTGGGGCTCGTCACTTGGTTTTAGGCGAGAGCCTTAAGGTGTTGACAAGAATTCCTGCGCCAGACGTTCGCCCAGCCAGACCGTTCCAGCGGCTTCGATGACAAGTTGTTCTCGCTGAGGAGGAAGGTCGAGCAGTTTGATGTGGATATTGTTGGGATCATCGCTAGTAGCCTGAGCCATCTCTGACATCAAGTCCACGCGATTCACGCTTTCGTGATCCGGTGGAGTCTGCTGGCTAATGAACCACTTCAGACTCGGCTGGCTGAGATCCTTGCGAACGGCCTTCACAAGAGACATCACGCGGCCTGCCGCTCCTTTACGAAATGGTTCCCACGACATGTCGTTTTCACCCACGTGATAGAAGATGCCTGCAAGTTCCACATCGTGACCTCGATCTTTCAGTTGCTGAGCCGAATCCTTCACGAACTGCAGAAAGGTCGAGTAAAGATTTCGAGACTTGGCTTCGCTGCCTTCGGGAGTCCAGTCGATAATCTGCGAACCGCTGTGGGTGAACTTGGCGATGGCGATGTGTTCAACACCAGCGGCTTTTAATGTTGATCCGAAGCTAAGTTCCGGGCCAAAGGTGTCGTAGAAGCCAAAGGGGCCAAGCGGCTCCCAGTCGACTGATACCTTGTAACCACCACCCAGACTGTAACGACATGCGACGGACGAATCGTCCTGCAGCAGCCCTGCCCTCCCCTCAAGCTTTGCAAGGTCCTGAACGAACGCTCGTTCGCCTTCCATGTTGCGATGCCCCGCCAGAACAAACAACTTCACACGCGACTGCGGCTTGTAAGGCCAGTTCGCCAGCGGCCGCTTTGCCGGTGACCATTCCCCAATGGCCTTCAGGTACGCTTCGGCATAGTTCGCTCCGTGCTCAAGCTGCCCCAGAGTTCCATAGTGATAATGCAGTCCCTCGCCCCCGCCGATCTCAACGCCCACATGATTCGTCGGAACATAATCAGCCAGCGGATCTGACTCAGTGACTTCCTTCTGACCAACACTGATGGCATACATGCGAGGACGAAGGTCCATTCCCCAGATTGTCTTGGTACACAATTCGCCGATGTAGAATCGCAGGTCAGGAGTCTTCAGATCTCGCCGCCAGCACGCGATGAAATTTGTCAGATTCCGGCCGTAGTTGGCCATGTAATCTTCTTCGAACCTATCGTTCTCACCCTGATGCCACATGAAGCCCTCAACGCGATACTTGATTCCCTGCCGATCGAGCAGCGCAAGTGACGATCGAATCTGCTCCAACGCAAGCGGATAGAGTTTGAAACCGGATGGCTCATCCGGATTCCAGTCGCCACCCAGGTGAGTTCCTCCTGCAGCAATCTTAATGATCGCAATCGGCGCCTTGATGCGCCGAGTCACCTCGCGAGCAAAACTCAGCTCTGGCCCCACAACGTTATAGACCGGCCGGAGAGGCTCCCAGCCCTCGGACACCAGCTTGTCTTCACATCCGAGGCAATAAGAAAACCGCACACTCGATTGCGGTTTTTCGAGGCCTACAAACGGAGGAAAGCGATCGATGTCTTCGATCTTCGAATCCGAGCCGACCATATTCGACTGCCCGGCAAAAATGAAGACTCTGACTGTCGTGTCATCATCTCCCCTTGCAGTGCCTGCGCTTGAGTGAAAACAAAGCATGAACACTGCCACTAAGGACATCGCAAATCGCAGCATGAGACTATCCGCAGGGTCAAAACAGAAGTATTGAATTCGCTGGCATCATTGTGCATGAAATCTCATGCCATGACACTTCCAGGCTTGCCACTTTAAGGGCGATTCAGCTCAAGCTCCGTGGCAAACATCAGTCCCATTGCGCCGCCGCGATCGTCTTTGCCGTTGATGGCGGGCCGGTCAAAGTAGTCCTGTAGGGTCTTTTGCTTGCCCGTGCCGGTGCAGACATTGACCAGATCACCGTTAGGGCTCGTGCGTGATTCGATCGCCTGCCAAGCCCGATCAACGTGCGGCTGATAGTCATCGCGAGACAGCCAGCCGAGGCGAATTCCGCGTGCCATCGCGAAGCCGATCATGCACGTGCAGGAATACTCATCGTAGCTTTCCGGATGATCGATCACCTGATGCCAGCAGTTTGTTTGGGGATCATGATGAGTCTTCAAGGCGGCGATGTGCTTTCGGAATTCTTCCAGCAGAGGCTGAAACGCTGAATGATCTTCCGGCCAGTCATTCAACGCCAGTGCAAGACCAAGCGCCGGGAAGCCGTTTCCTCGTCCCCACGCGGCTTCA
>CAIJTV010000404.1:0-4760 GCA_903823635.1 uncultured Planctomycetaceae bacterium | reverse complement strand
AGGCGGAAGTGAAATCGGGCGACGATACCGGCCGCTTGCCGTTAAACGATTCAATCAACACGCCACCGATGTCCTGCGACTGATCCAAACCAACAGAGTATTCGGCTTGGCGGCAATCTCGCCTATTTCATTCGACTACTAAAATTGACGGGGCAATCACTTCATCGGTCTTTTCAAGGCTCGATCACAAATTGGCAGAAACCGCGCCCTACAGGTGCGTTCGCCGGTTGTGGTGATCTTAGGGATCCCGCTGAGTTGACTTTTGGGAGACACCTGAACGGATGTTCTGACACACTTTGACTCGGTGGACCGGGGGGGCTAAGATGACTCTGATGGGTGTCGTCACGGTGGCGGCTGAATTGCAGAGCTGTAGAACTCGGCGAGTTATGACGCAGCACAACGCCACCGACCTGCCAGAGCAATTGACGACAACGGCCCATGTGCCGTTGTCCGAGCGTCCGCTCGTGGCCGAAGACGAACGGACGGTGATAACCGTTCCCGAGCAGTCTCGCGTCGACGCGCGTAATGAGATGACCCCGGTCGGTGAGTCCTATCGACAGCGGCTGTTTCCAGCGATTGGTCAGTTCGACGGTGATGAGGCCGGAATTCGCCTCGCCCATTTTGAGATTACTTCGCGGCTGGGTTCCGGAGGAATGGGGGCCGTTTTCAAGGCCACGGATCTGGAACTGGCTCGTGATGTGGCGTTGAAGATTCTGCATCCGGGGTCTTCCCAGGATGCGTCGATGATTTCCCGGTTTCGTAACGAAGCCCGCGCCTGTGCTCAGTTGAATCACGACAACATTGCCCGAGTCTTTTATGCAGGCACTCAGGATGGGCTTTATTTTATTGCCTACGAGTACGCCAGTGGTAAGACAATTCGGGATCTGATTATTGAGCGAGGCCAACTCAGCATTGAAGATACGGTTAACTATGCCATTCAGGTGACACTGGCTCTGAATCATATCGCTGCTGCCGGCATTGTTCACCGCGATATCAAGCCCTCAAATATCATGCTGACAAACTCCGGGCGAGTGAAGGTCGTCGACCTTGGGCTCGCACGGCGTGACACGACGGATTCCATCGGCGACATTACGGTCGCGGGCACGACGCTGGGGACATTCGACTATATCTCTCCCGAGCAGGCCAGGGATCCCCGCAATGCCGACATCCGCAGCGATATCTATTCGCTCGGCTGCACGATGTACCACATGTTGACCGGGCAAGCGCCGTATCCGGAAGGAACTGCGTTGCAGAAATTGCTGGATCATCAGGGCAAGTCTCCGCCCGATCCACGTCAGTTAAACGCAGGTGTTCCACCAGAACTGTCGGCGATTCTTCGCAAGATGATGGCGAACAGCCCGGAGCATCGTTACGCGGTGCCTGGTTTACTATTAAACGACCTGATCCAGATGGCCGCAAGGCTGGGGCTTCGCAGCATTCCGGCCGAAGGTATCGTCTGGCGAAGAATGAATGCGGGCTCGGATCGGCAGCCACTAGGAGCGGTCTGGGTTCTTGTCTCCGTAGCCCTGATTTGCATGACGGCCATTTTCCTGCAGCGTTCATCGAAGTCTGAGAAGCTGGCCGAATCTTTGGTCAGTGACCTCGATGCGCCCGGGGTTCAAGTGAATCCTGATGAGTATGAAGCAGGCTCGACCGATGTGGCTGTGACCCCAACGGAGATGACTGCTGGTTCGGATCCCGGCGTGTCGGGTTTAGCGGAGTCGGGAACTCTCCAAACGAGAACGACTGTCCCGGGGGTAACGACAGGCTCAGTTGCGTCGCTGCTGAGTTCATCAGCGCGAAGGCCGACTCCGATGTTACCAACGACCGGGCCTGTGAGTTCATCGTTTCTCGACGTTGTGCTCTCTCAGCCAGCCACCAATGTGTCTCAGAATCAGATCGCTTCCGAGCAGTCGAATCCATTTATTCTTCAGAGTTCAGACGGAAACGTTCGTTCATTCCAGACTCTGAAAGCTGCAGTTGCCGATGCGCGATCAGGCGATGTTGTGCTGCTGCGTTACAATGGGTTTCCGGATGACCTCACAGCGCAGCCGCCCGTGCGAATCGTGGGTATGAACCTGATCATTCGCGCGGCTGACGGATTTAGACCGACTCTTGAATTTGATGGTGTGTCTGAGGGGGCTGTCTCTCCGGGGCGCATGTTCAATCTTCGCAGTCAGGGTTCGCTTACGATGCGAGATATCGACCTGCGGCTGGTTGTGCGCGACGATCTCAATACTGACCGTTGGAGTTTGTTTCATTGCGAAGGTTCGAATCGCGTTAACCTTGAAAACGTCTCGATCGAGTGTATCAATCCGGATGGACAGCCCACTTCGATCTTTGAGATGGCCGATGAAACGTCGGGGCCCATCGATAATGCTGTCGGAGCCGAATCAGATTTTAGTCTGACGCGAGTCATCTGCCGGGCGGACGCGGACGCATTTCGTATCGCCTGTCAGCCACGTGGCCGCATTCAGCTCAAGGACTGCGGTTTCGCGTTGAACGGGTCGTTGATGGAGTTGCGCGGAGATTCCTCGATGCAGCCGACTCGCGGTGCTCTGGAAGTCTTCTTTGATCACGTGACCTGCATCCATGCGGCTCCAATGATTCATATGAACGATGGAGATGATCAGAAAGGAGCCGTTCAGAGAACGCTGCCTCGACTCTCGATTCGTAGTGAAGCGTCGGTCTTTGCGGGGATCGGGATGGATGCCAAGCTCTTGTCTTCGGAAGGAAATTCGTATCTCGAAGATATCGAATCTCTCGTCACCTGGAACGGCTTCACGAATCTTTACGACGGGTACAGCGTCTTCTGGGATATTGAGTCTTCCGCGCTGGACTATTCCAATCGACGTCTGGACTTCAGTCAGTGGAATCAGTTTTGGACGAATCGTGCCGATAGTGAAGATACAAATGGCTCGGTGATGCCGCCGCTGGCCTGGCAGAGACCTGTCTGGCGGACTTCGAATACGAAACTTGCGTTGCCTGATATGACGCCGTCGGCGTTCGAACTCGATGCCGCATTGTTTAACTCGGGACCGCTCAGTCTTCCGAAAGCTCGTGACGGCCTTGTGCCGGGAGTGAATGCTCAGGGACTTCCGCCTTTTCCACGAAGCATCTCAGGAGCTTCGGCGCGGCCTGCGGAGACGGTGAACTCCACGACTCCGTCTGAAGATTCGTCCAGCCCCACTGCTGACACCAATCGCTCCTCGCTGACGCAGCCGACGGGTGTTGGTCTTCCGTGAGAAGCTCCGCGAGAGGCATGCAGCTGTCTCGTGTGAGCGGCCCACTGAACGTGCTGCTCTCATCGGGAGTGCATATCAGCCCGTCTGAAGTGTGCCTGTAAAGTCCCCTGGCCTTGCTGCGCAAAGTGCCTTGGTTGCATCGGAAGTCAGGAAGCCGAGACTGTTTCCGTTTTTTGGCGTGCGCTGCGGTTGTCCCTCTCCGGGATTCCACACTAAGCTTCCCCGTCGGCTCCCACCGGCTTTGTTAAAAATCACTCGCCAGCAGCGATACCCGTTAGTTGACGGAGAAGTTGACCAACTATGTCAGGAAACCCTAACGAAGTGGAAGCATCAAAGGCAAGCACGTCAGCTAACGACGGTTTTCGGACTGCGGCAGATCCGAACGAGACCGGCTGGCCTAAGGGAGTTCCCTATATCATCGGCAATGAAACCTGCGAGCGATTCAGCTTCTATGGCATGAAGGCCATTCTGCAGGCGCATCTGACGATTCTGTTTGCGGCATCCGGGCTGGCTTCGGAAGTCGCCGCTTCCAGTGCCCAGCACATGGGGCATCTTTTCATGGCGGCCGTTTATGCGACGCCCATGATCGGGGCAATTGTTGCCGACAGACTTCTGGGCAAGTACCGAACAATCATGTGGCTGTCACTGGTCTACTGCGCTGGTCATGCCGTGCTGGCCGTTGCTGAGAACTCCATCGGCGGAATGTCTCTGGGACTGGGATTGATTGCGGTTGGTTCTGGTGGCATCAAGCCGTGTGTGTCGGCGAATGTTGGGGACCAGTTCGGAGCTGGCAATAGAAACCTCGTTGAAAAAGTGTTTCAGTGGTTTTACTTCAGCATCAACTTTGGCTCGTTCTTTTCGACGTTGATCATTCCTTTGTTAAATCGATACTACGGGCCCAGCGTTGCTTTTGGTCTTCCCGGCATTCTGATGTTTATCGCAACGATTATGTTCTGGCTGGGACGCAAAAACTTTGTGCATGTCCCACCAAGCCCCGGAGGAAAGCTGGGACTGCTTGATACCGTCAGTTCGCTACTCCTGTTCCTCGGGTTCATCGGCGTGCCGATGTTCTTTCTCGATATTCTCGGAGTGCCTGTTTCAATCGGCGCGATGATCGTATTTTTGATTGGCGGCTACTTTGTTTTTCGATATCGGCAGGCACTCAAGGAGGATCCGGGATTTCTGGCCATCATGATCCATTCTGTGCAGGCGACAGTGAATGGGCAAAACAAACAGGCCGTTGTCGAGGCAGGACCAAACGCGGACCCCATTCATCGGAGTTCGTTTTTTGCCTCTGCTGCTCGCAGGTACGGCAGCGAAGTTGCAGAAGGGCCGTTGGCGGTACTGCGAATCATCAGCGTGTTCTTCCTTGTCAGCGTCTTCTGGGCTTTGTTTGATCAGCACGCGACAAGCTGGGTTCGGCAGGCTCAGAAAATGGATCTGATGGTCTGGGGTGTCGAGCTAGACCCGAGCCAGATTTCCTCGATGAACGCATTGATGGTGATGCTGCTGATT
>CAIJTV010000403.1:0-5207 GCA_903823635.1 uncultured Planctomycetaceae bacterium | reverse complement strand
CGGATCTGCTCAGCGGGTTTCCTCGCCAGCGAGTCATCACCATCGGTGAGCAGTTGCTGATTCCTCTGATCCACGTCATCCTGCTCTGCTTCCTGCCGTTCGCACTAATGCGATGGACTCGGATGACCGGAGCTGCCGCAGGATGTGGCCAGTTTTTTCTGACCACGAAACGAGCGTACGAACAGTGCGGTGGACATGGTGCAATTCGTCAATCACTGCACGATGGAATCATGTTACCTCGAGCCTACCGTATGTCAGGCCTGAAGACAGATCTGTTTGATGCGTCCGATATCGCTCACTGCCGCATGTATACGTCGTTTCCTGAAACGTGGTCGGGGCTGATGAAGAACGCGAACGAAGGATTCGCGAAGATGCCACTGTTGCCGGTGATGACCGTGCTCATGCTTTTGGCGTTCGTCGGCCCATTACTTTCCGCAGTCGCGTTATCAATGAATCTGATCAGCGAAGACTTCGCGTTCCCGATCATTGCGGCTTTTGTGTTGAGCTATCTGCCTCGCGTTCTTTGCTGTCTGAAGTTCGACCGCGCGTGGCTGGCCTGTATGCTGAATCCTGTCTCGATCGTTTTGTTTCTGACCATTCAGTGGATCGCTTTAATCCGCAAGTCACAGGGCAAAGGTGTTCAGTGGCGTCAACGAAGTTATGAGATGGCAACCTCATGACGGAGTCGTCGGCCACCACAGTTCCCCCCGTCCTGACGCTCCAGAACGTTCGCAAAACCTACCGCGGACGTGAAGCGTTGAAGGGGATCTCACTGGAACTGCGGCCCGGCGAACTGCTCGGATTCTTCGGCCCCAATGGCGCTGGCAAGACCACGATGATTCGCTGCATCAGCGGTCTGTTGAAGCCGGATTCCGGGAAGATCATCCGACACCCTTTTGATCATGGAGACGATGATGATCCCGACAACGACGAACCCATACGGCTCGGGCTCGTGCCTCAGAATCTGGCAGTCTATCCCGACCTGACGGTTCAGCAGAATCTGGAAGTCTTTGGGCGACTCGAAGGTGTCAGTGGCAAAGCCCTGAAGCATCGCATCGATGAAGTGCTGGAATGGGCCGCGCTGAAAGATCGAACTCGATCACTGACAAAGACTCTTTCAGGTGGCATGCAGCGACGTCTCAATATCGCCTGCAGCGTGTTACACGATCCGGACATTCTGCTGCTCGATGAGCCAACGGTAGGCGTCGACCCGCAAAGCCGCGAACGCATCTATGAAATGATGCAGCAACTGACGGCCGATGGAGCAGCCGTACTGCTGACAACCCATCAACTGGAGGAAGTGGAAACTCGCTGCGATCGGATCGTGGTGATGGATCATGGCGCGATCGTCGCCGATGGCACGTTGAGCGAACTCGTCAGTAAGACGATTGGTCAGCCACATCGAGTAATCCTGAAATTCGATCGGCCCTGTTCGAAGCCTCTCGCATCGTTTGCGTTCGATGAACCGCGAACCACGGCGACATGTTCACTGGCGTCCATGAAGGAGCTGCCTCTGGTACTGTCGGTGCTGAAGCAGCTTGATCAGGAACCCAGCCGGATTGATGTTCGCAGCTATGGACTGCAGGATGTTTTTCTGGAACTGACTGGAAGGAGTCTGCGGGAATGATCCTGACGATCCTTCGCATCATGTTTCTGCGACTGCGGAACAATCCGCTGGAGCTGGTGCTGGTCTTCGTGATGCCGGTTGTATTCTTCAGCATCTTCGCCGGGATCTTCAGCAAGGGGATCGCTTCGGGCAGCGATAAGAAGCTGCGAGTTGGCTGGATCGCGGCTCATGAGACTGCCCTGAGTCTGGAACTGCGAGCATTCCTGGAGAAGAATTCGACGCTGCAGTGTTCATCGCTGATCGCAAGACAGTCATTGGCGGATCTCGACGACGAAGCTGAAGAAAAATCTATCGCTGAGATAGAAATTGAAGCGACCATCGCGGAAGCTCAGCGATCCGGCCGATACGACCTGATCATCAGGCTCCCGAAGGATTTTCCTTCTCAGCTGGCCGACTCACACGACTCCACGCCCTGTGCCGTGCTGTTGATCACCGACGGCCAGAATCCGATGGCAGTCGCCATGGTCACGTCCGTCGTTAGGGGTTTCTTCGCACAAAAGAATGCGGCAGCGGTGGCCGAGCAGCTTGTAAGCCTCAGTCTGGCGGCTCAGTCTTCCAGCGGATATGGCGGTGCTCGCGAAACTGGTGGAGCCCGATACTTTGACCCGGTGAAAGATCCATCTCAGGTTTTTGGAAACGATCCCGACAGTCGCTTTATTGTGACCAATTTAGATGGCGTCAATTCGGTGAATGGAGTTTCGGACGTTCCCAAAGAATGGGCGATCGCGCCGCCGAAAGCTGAACTCACCACTGAAGAACTTCTGAAAACTGCGTTGGCCGATAAACCGGAATCTGAGAACGACGAGGCTGTCAGTATCAGCGTGGAAAATCCCCAGGCGGCGACTCAGGAGAATCCTCGTATCGCCATGTACGCAGCTGGGATCGCGGTCCTCTTCCTGCTGTTCTCTTCCACCGGCAACGCCGCCGCGCTGCTGGAGGAGGCGGAATCGGGAACACTGGATCGCATTCTGGTGAGTCAGGCGGGGCTATTTCATATCGTCACCGGCAAATGGCTGGGCATTCTTTTGCTGGGATGCCTGCAGATTACTGTGATGTTTGTCTGGGCGGAAATCGTCTTCAGAATTCAGCTTGGCGAACACATTGTCGGATTCTGCATCATGACCTTCAGCACGGCCGCCGCCACCGCCAGCTTCGCGATGTTGCTGGCGACATTGTGCAAGTCCCGAGCACAACTCAATGCGGTTTCTGTTGTGATTATTCTGAGCATGTCGGCCGTGGGCGGCAGCATGATCCCTCGTTTTGCCATGAGCGATCGCATGAAGGAAATCGGCCGATGGACATTCAACGCGTGGGCTTTAGATGGCTATCAGAAGGTCTTCTGGTTTCAGTCTCCGCTGACCAGCCTGCAGAACGAAGTCGCTGTTCTGCTGGGTAGCTCATTCGTGCTGGGCGTGCTTACGTTACTGTTTTCCGGACGCTGGAAACGCGGTTAAAGGTTGCTTGAACTCGTAACAACTCAGCGCGGTATGACACTGTTGGTTTGCTAATTCAAACTCGACATACCAGCACAGAATTCAATCGCAAAGACCAACTCATGAGACGACTCAATCCAGTCACAATACTAATCACACTCACAGGCCTTGCGGCCAGCGTTCTGCTTTACCTCGACAGCCGCAGCACGCCCGTCGTGGCAGAAGATTCAGGACCACTGGCAGCAGTCAAGCCACTACCGGGGTACACGGAAACAGCGAATGACCAGTTCTCACTCAGTGCCAACGAAACTGAAACCACTACGAAAGCGAATTCAGAAGCAAACCTGTCCGATGTGCCTGTGCCTGCCGATGAATCAACGCAAACCGTCTCGATTCATGTCTCCGGCCTGAGGAGCCAGTCTTCTGACCTCTATGTCGCGGTCTTCGATTCTGAAGAAGGATTCCCCAAACCTGAGCACAGCAGCACGACAACGACAATATCGGTCGATGCAGAAAGCGTGGAGTTTTCTCTTTCGCTGCCAAACTCGTCACCAACCGGCATCGCCATCTTTCAGGATCTCAACGGTGATGGAAAGCTGACAAAGAACGGTTTTGGTTTGCCGATCGAACCCTACGGATTCTCCAACAACGCCCGCTCAACATTCGGGCCACCATCCTTCAGCCAGGCCGCTTTCAAAGCCAGCGAAAAGACTTCACCCATCGAAATCACAGTGCGGTGAACAACGATATTGTCGGCCCTTCGATGAACGGTGATGTCAGCGAGCTCAGTGAGTTAGCAAGTTTCGGCCGCAAAATCCGGGATACAAGACTCGTGAACCCCATACAGCCAGACCGAGTCCTCCAATGACATCGATCACGTGGTGCTGGTGCAGGAACAGCGTCGAAAGACTCAGACCGGCCGCCCAGCTCCACAAGAGAGCTTTTCCGCTTCGAGTGGCGGCTCGGGCATAAATGTCGAGCGTTGCAACTCCCCAGGCGACATGCAGTGATGGACAGCAATTGAATCTGAGATTGGCGTTGTCGGCAAACTCATACATCCCACGCCATATCCCCATGCTGGCAGAATCCGGCGGCGGAAAACCAGGCTCGAAGGGGATGATCAGAAAGAAGATTCCTCCTGTCAGTGTCATCAGGAACCAGACCAGCACCAGAGCATGCATTTCCGGGCGAGTTCTCAAAATGAACGGCGCCACAACATAAATCAGATGCAAAGAATTGTAGAAGACTGTCGTGGCCGGGATCAGTGGGATCGACAACTCCGCGCTGTGATACAATGGCACTCGATGCTGATGCCGTCCTGACCAATAGTCGGCACCGGCGTAGACGAACGCAAACCAGGCAAAGCTCGGAATGCCCAGTACGAAGTAGGCATAGGCCAGATTCTTTGCTCCCGGCCAGCCCCAGAAATTCCTCTGATCAATGCTATTCATTTTCATCAAGCTGTCGGTGCTTCAATTCCTTCAGACCGCTCATCATCGTACACTTCGCCTCGTGTGCTGGACGACGAAATGAAATACTGCGTGAGTCAACGCCTGTGGATGTTAATCCTCCATCGCTGCGAATTGCACTGATCTCTCCGAAAGGGCCGTTGTATCGGCATCGCGGAGGCATCTTCGGCAAATCTCTGCGCTATATGCCGCTGACATTGCCAACTCTCGCAGCACTGGTTCCACCGGAACTCAATGCCACGATTCAATGCTTCGACGAAGGCATAGCCGACGTTCCCATGGATCTCAAAGCCGATCTGGTCGGGCTGACGGTGATCACAGGAACAGCTCCTCGAGCTTACGCCCTGGCCGCTGAGTTTCGCCAGCGGGGCATCAAGGTAGTTCTGGGCGGGCCTCATGTCACATTGCTGCCCGATGAAGCTCAACAACATGCCGACAGTATCGTCATTGGCTATGCCGAAGAAGAATGGCCCCGTCTGTTACACGACTTCGTTGCCGGCCGCATGAAACCTCGTTATCAACAGCGACCAGACTTTGAACTCACAGGACGACCGCTGCCAGATCGATCCGTTTTACCGGAGAAGCGATACCTGACGGCCGATGTCTTTGAGGCGACTCGAGGTTGTGTCCACAACTGCTCTTTTTGTGTCGTTCCGGCAGCATGGGGACGAAAGCCGT
>CAIJTV010000402.1:0-2125 GCA_903823635.1 uncultured Planctomycetaceae bacterium | reverse complement strand
GCTGCTTTCTTTTGGTGCAACAGACTGAGAGTCGTCGCGATCAGAATTCGCCGACGGATGCGTGCCGAGCACCTGGTCGATCGATCTTCACTATCCGAAGGATCAGTACGCCAAAAAATTTCCGGACAATCCGTTCATCAGCATTGCGGTGCATGACCAGCGAATCGATCGCAATTATGGGTATCCGGTTCCGTATCGTTGCTTCTACTCACGCAATATCGACAACCTGTTTATGGCCGGACGCAACATCAGCGTCACTCATGAAGCTCTCGGGACGACTCGCGTGATGAAGACCTGCGGCATGATGGGTGAAGTCGTAGGACGAGCCGCCAGCGTTTGCGTATTCAACGAGTGTACTCCTCGCGAAGTGCATGATCGCTATCTGGCGGAGCTGCTGGATCTGTTGAAGCTGCCCGGAAAAGCTCGTCGCGATACCGTTTATGACAAAGTGCAGATTCCGGATGACGCGATGGAACTGGCTGGATCCATGGGACCACCAACCGGTCTGAATGCCGCCAAGCTGGGGGGAATCGTTATTGATGATCGGGCGGCCGAGAAAACCGGAACGTGGACCGAGGGTACAGGACTGAAGGGCTATGTTGGATACGGCTACGTTTATGCGTCCGGCGACGAGGCAACGATTAAGTTTCCTTTCGAGGTCACCGAAAACGGGCGTTACGATGTACGCATCGCATGGTTGCCTCACGAGAACCGCGCGAAGACGGCTCGCGTAAAACTGACTGTCAATGACAAGTCGCAGGAGACAACGGTCAACATGACTGAGCCTGCCGGATTAGACAACGGCTTCCATTCCATCGGCCTCATCGACGTCAGTGCGGGGACGAAAGGCACCGTGGAATTGTTCACGAAAGGTGCTCAGGGGAACGTTCACGCGGACGCAGTGCAACTGGTGCCGATCAAGTAACGGCATTTGGATGCTGTGACGAGCGGCCGGTGGCCTGCGCACGGCAACGCACTTATTGAATCTGAGTGTTTTGTAAGGTGTGACAAGCGGAGCGCGGGCACACCATTTTTGCTGCCAACTGGTGTGCCTGCGGTCGCCAGGGCGAACTTGTCACACCCTACAGGCTGTCCCATCTTGACAAAATCCGCCGCCGTGGTGGCGTGCACACTGTAATTTGCCTGTTGAGATAGCCACGGGTAGAATCTGGTCTCAATGCAGCTGGAATTCCCGGCTCCATTCAGTACACAATCAGTGAGAGAGTGACTCATGACAGAATCTTCTGGCACTGTACCGAACGAAACGACTCCGGAGTCTTCCGTGCCTCTTTCTGAAGCAATTCGGGAAGCTGTTGAATCAGGCAAAGATGTGCGTGATCGAGTTCGTGATGTGGTCGTCAGTCTGTTTCGCAGCAGTGAAGCAACCACTGCTTCAGCTCGTGCTGCCGTCAGCGGAATTGTGCAAAGCGCGACGGAGATTGTTAAGCGGTCAGCTCCGGACAATCCCGAGAGCGTCCTTCGCAATGTGATTGATGGCGTCACGTCCGGGCTTTCCACAGTGGCTCAGTCCACGCAATATGCAGTTCAGGAAGCCACGGATCGTGGCCAGCGTTTCGCCAACCAGGATCTGGATCGCGCAAAGAAGGATCTGAGCGGGATCAGCGATATCCTGATGGATACCGTCAAGTACTTTACGAATCGCGTGACCGAGGAAGCCGGGACGGCTGCAAAGGAATTGAAGACTCATGCGGAACGATCAGCCGCGGCGGTAACTCCAGTCCTGAAATCTTCCGTTGATGCTGTCACGAAGCATCCGGTTCAGACGGCCGGAGAAGCAGCGGAGACTGTTCTGCGTACGGCTCAACTGACGGCAGGAGCTCTGCTGGGTGCGATGAGTGGACTTCTGTCGGGAGCGGCCGATGCACTGGATCCATCGCGACAAAAGTCCACGGCTTCATGTTCAGACGCCACGGCGGCTGCAGCGGATAGCAAGGAACAGGCGTCGTGAGTGATCCCATTGGGATTCGTCGCGGCATCCGAAATACTCGTCGCGCGGCCGAAGTGATTGCGGTCCTGGCGAAACATGGATTTCGACAGATCCTGTCTGACACCGGTATCGAGCGTATGATCGAACGTGGACAGGAAATCCTGCTGCGTTCCAAAT
>CAIJTV010000401.1:0-2994 GCA_903823635.1 uncultured Planctomycetaceae bacterium | reverse complement strand
ATTCTTGTCCGACAAAACTGCGACGGGCAAGAATGCCCATCCTACACCAAAATCAAGGCTTGACGAACGCTATCGAGCTTCTGATCCCAGCTGATGATCTTCGATCTTCTTGTGCAGCGTGTTGCGGTTGATTCCGAGTCGTGTGGCTGTTCTGGTCTGCACGCCCTGGCTCTGACGCAGGACCTGCAGAATTAACTCTTTTTCTACGACATTGATCACCTGATTATAGACGTCGGTGCTTTCTTCGCCGACCTGCGCGAGACGTCGGCTGACAAGGTCCGTGCAGAGCGACTCAAGGTCTTCTGACGCTCGTCGTCCAATCCGAACCGGCGCGAGACCTCGCACATGCGGAGGCAGCAGCTCCGCCATGATTTCGCCGCCCGTTGACAACACGAGTGCTCGTTCAATGTAGTTTTGCAATTCACGAACGTTGCCCGGCCAGCCGTATTGCTGCAGGAACCGCATCGCATCCGAGGTGATCGTCGGCACGGGAATTCCATTCGCCATGGCATAACGCCGGGCAAAAAACGTGACCAGATCGACAATATCATCGCCGCGTTCGCGCAGAGCAGGCAAGTAGATGGGAATCACGTTCAGGCGATAAAAGAGGTCTTCGCGAAATCGTCCGGCCGTGATCTCATCCTGAAGATCGACGTTTGTGGCCGCGATGACCCTCACGTCCACTCGAATCGTGCGAGTATCCCCGACACGTTCGAACTCATGCTCCTGAAGGACTCGCAACAGCTTGACCTGAAGCTGATAGCTTACGCTATTGATCTCATCCAAAAAAATCGTGCCGCCGTGAGCCGCTTCAAAACGCCCGGTACGATTCTCATTCGCACTGGTGAACGCGCCTTTTGCGTGCCCAAAGAGTTCACTTTCCAGCAAGCTCTCGGATAAAGCACCGCAGTTGACTCGTATGAACGGACCGGTCGCGCGAGGACTCAATTCGTGTAATGCTCGAGCAATGAGTTCCTTGCCCGTGCCGGTTTCTCCGGTGAGCAGGACTGTGGCCGCTGTTGGGGCCACTTTCCGAGTCATCCGATAAACGTCCAGCATGGGAGGGCTGCTGCCAATCAGGCCGCTGATCAACACTGATTCTGATGTCGCCATTTCTCAAAACCGCCCCAAAGGCACAAAAGTAAAGCACATGCTGAGGGTGAACGCCCATTTATGGTGCACCTGTTCATTCACGAACATATGTCTTCGTCGTGTCCACTGGAATCATACACGCGCGGAAAATATTTTGCACGCAAAAATGCCTACTTCCTGAACACGGGCGTAAAAATACAGCAGTCCTCGCCAGCGACGTGACATTTCCCTTTCAGGAATTACCCGCCCGGGGGACTACGTTCTCGTCGCGGGCTCAGTGTTCCTGATTGACTTTACGTTTGCGGCTCGGCCCTCAGGCAGTTTGAAGCACAGTGGTCAGCGAACTCAGATTGAGGCCGGAACTGCGAACGAATGAATGCAGAATCAGGCTAAACCGACGGATCGCTCGGCGGTAAACGAAGTCCTGATACCGATCCGTAGGTCGTCACATGTCCGATGCATTCTGCGCTGATGAAGCCAACGCAAGATCACTTCGACGGCTCAGAAAAGCGATCAGACCATTTTAGTCAACTGAGTCCCAATTCTCGTTCGATGCGTTCCAGACGCTCCTGAGTTTTTTCCAGCGCCGCTTGTAGGCTCATGACGTTTGATTGCATGAGGTCCAGTTGGGACTGCAAAGCTCGAAGCAAACCCGGCTCCGGTGCGGAGGCTGCAGGCAGACTGGATACAGGGTTCGTGGCCCGCGGCGCCATGGCTGCCGCCGATGGTGAAGGAGAGGCTGATTCGTCGTCGGCTGCAAAGTTGCCAGCCGCCATCGTCATGTTCTCTTTGGGCAGATAAAAAGTATGGTCGACCTCTACGCCTCGGCGTTCCAAAGGCCCATTGCTTTGCACAAAACCTTTGTCCTGAAGCGACTGCAGGTCCGCTTTGAGCTGTTCCTGGCTGTCAATTCGCACCATGCGACTGGCTCTTGTTCGCAGTTCACCGGGCTGCTGTCTGCCACGCAGCAATAGCTCACAGATGATCGCAAACTGAGCTTCGTTGAAATCAAATTTGTGCCGAGCATAGTGGCGATAACGAACAGCTCGACCACCATCCGTATAGATTTCCGCCACCAGACCCTGCTGTCGTAGCTGTTCGAGAGCATCGGCGACCTCCGCTTCGGAATATTCCGTGACGGGATCCCGATTACTCTTCTGATTGCAGCCTGTCATGGCCCCCTTGATCGTCATGGGGTACTGATCGGGAGTGGTAAATCCCTTTTCCATCAGAGTTCCGAGAACTCGCCGCTGCAGGCGGGTGAGTTGTCGAATCGTGTTCTTTTCCTCTTCGCTCATCGAAATTTCGTCCAGTGAATATCACAGTTGGCGGTAATGATGTCGTCCTGGCTTCAGCCAGCATTGCAGTCGGATATTGAGCCCGAATAACGCCAGAAGTCGGCACTACGAATAGTATCAGCAGTCGGGGGGAGTGGCTAAACACATCAAACACCGTATTCTTGCCGCAATCCGGCCTTGAAGGTCTTCGCCGCCCTTTTGCTGAGCTTTTTGACTCAGCAGTAAACGCAGTGGACACAAATCGTGACACAGACTCAAGTGATGAATTCCGCAGAACTCCTACAATCCTGCCGCTGCACTGGGGATTTGGAGAAGGAATGTTGCGAAATTGCAACATCACCGCAGGCGTGACCTAGTTTCGTGAGGGTCGCAGAGAATTTCACGCGGCTTTCATTTGCGAGTGAGGTTCCCGAAGCAGGCCAAGCTTAAGGGACTCGTGGTTTCATCAATGTCATCAAGGACACGATTGGACGATGGACACTATCAAACGACTGATCGATGTGGTGCTCCATCTGGATCGGTACCTTGAAGTTATGTCCAATACGATGGGCGGCTGGCTTTATGCCGCTCTGTTTGCGGTTGTTTTTTGCGAGACCGGGCTGAT
>CAIJTV010000400.1:0-2643 GCA_903823635.1 uncultured Planctomycetaceae bacterium | reverse complement strand
GCAAACACCGGCGACGTGAAGCGGTAAGTCTGCGGAGGACCGACGAGTGTGTCGATCAAAGCCCCGGTCGTCGCATCGAATACACGAGTCAGCACGCGGTACTGGACGACGCCATTTCCGCCGACCGACACTTTGATCTGCAGCACGCCCGTCGGAGGCTGGACTGTCGTCACATTAACGTTGAACGGCCGGAAGTCCTCGGCGACTCGATGGAAAATCTCTTCAATCAATCTTTCTTCGGCTGGAGAATCAGGTCCTGGAGTTCCATCAATGGTAAACGCCGGGATAGCGCTCATTCTCTCCAGTGCGAGGTCCGGGTTTCGTTGCACCCGGACTATCTGATTCCCATAGTCTTCACCGTCGAAGTCCAGGAACACTGTCATTTGAGCATTGGGATTGCTCGAAAGAGCCGGCACGGTCAAAAGCTGACGCGTTTCCAGCGTTTCGAGCTGCAGGTGCTGGGATTTGCGATTTGTCTTCCGCTTAAGATTCGTTGAAGAATTGCGGAACAACGAAGTGAAACTGTGCAGGATTTTCCCGGACTTTTTCATCAAATCAACCTCTGACTTCCAGCGCTTTTCAGTGGGGTAGGGCCGACAACCTCACAACAGATTTTGGGCAGGACTTACCCTGCCCGTTTGTATCCACAGCTATCGGACGCACAAGTGTGTAGAAAACCAACAGAAGACACCGGTTGGAAATGAAATCCTCGCAATTTCCTCGATGCGGCCGGTCTTTCTAGTCGTAGTGGCATGAATGCTCAGCCGTTCAGATCACTTTTCCAGCCTCGCCATGTCTCGTAAGTTGTTCAATTCGTCAAAACCGGAATTGGTGACAGCCGAATTGACGAACAACAATTCTGGCGACCACTTGATGGACTCCCGGCAATGGAACGTCCGGTGTCGGGGTGTGAGGCGCGGACGGCCTCGGAGTTCAGGATTCCGATCAATGGATTTGGTAACCGGCCGTGTTTTAGTGAGTCATTGAGCATATAATACAATGTGGCCGATTTGAAATCGTGTTTGAAATTGACTGAAGCCATTTCGCTACTGGATTGAGGCAACACTCTGGATTGAGGCGACACTTGGGATTTCTGGCACAAGTTCATATTTACTGCTTTCTGCTGAGCTACCTGGTTTCGCTGGCCTGCGAAATTCTTCTGGTGTTTCGCCGCCAGATCGCCTCTGCGCGGATGGCAGTGGTTTTCTTTTCCCTTGCGGGATTCGTGGCGCACACGGCTTTTTTGATCACTCGCAGCCAAAAGGCCGGACTTCCGCCTCTTCTGACCAGCGAGCAGGACTGGTTGTTGGTTCTCGCGTGGCTGGGCAGTCTGCTGTATGTCATTCTCATGCTGACCCATCGCCAGATGGCTCACGGTCTGTTTCTGCTGCCCGCAATTCTGCTGCTCGTGATTGTGGCTGTGTTTGTCAGTTCGGAAGGCAGCGGTAACTTGGCAGCGGTTGCAATGCGTCGCTGGGGCATGTTCCACGCCGCGTCATTGGTGCTTGGAATTGGTGCGGTTGTCGGAGCCTCCATTTCCGGCCTGATGTATCTGTTGAATCATCAGCAACTGCGAGGACGCTCGAAGTGGCTTCAGAAATTGCCTCTGCCCAGCCTCGAAAACCTGACCGCGTGGAATCGCTGGATGGTGGTTTTCTCGGTTCCCTGCCTGACGATCGGTCTGCTAACGGGATTCCTGCTGATATCGTGGAATCGAGGTTCCGATCCATCCGAGTCGATCTCCTGGTGGGACCCGACTATCGTGACGACTGTTTTCGCCTGGCTGGCGATGGTGCTGTTTCTGGGGCGACTGCTGAAAGGGTCTCACCAAACCGGCAAGTCGGTTGCTCAGCTATCTCTGCTTAGCGGAGGATTTTTGATCGTTGCCGTTCTTGGCCCGATGTTGCTGGCTGGATCCGGGAATTTGAATACGTTCCATGGCCGCCCTCGTGCAAACTCGTCCGACAATGCGTCAGAAAAGAAGAAGGACGCATCCCCGGAGAGTGCTCAGCGTAACGATGACGTTTCGCCAATGTCTTCGACTGGGGAAATTCCTCAGGAGGTGGGCCGGTGAACGTTCTTGTCATCAGTTGTAATCATCATAAGGCCGGAGTTCAGCTGCGTGAGCGTCTGGCGTTTTCGAATTCCGAATTGCTGAACAACGCCTATTCGCAATGGCGTGAGATTCATCCTGATTCTGAGTTGGTTGTCCTTTCAACGTGCAATCGGGTTGAGATCTACGCGGCCGATGAACGCGAAGATGACGGTGTTTCCTTCGACGATATTACTCGTTTCATCAGCCGGTTTCATAACGTCCCAACCGATGAGTTTGTGCATTCCGTGCTGGCTCAATCAGGAACGGCGGCCGTAGAGCATCTGTTCGAAGTCGCCTGCAGCATCGATAGTATGGTGCTGGGTGAGCCGCAGATTGTAAATCAGGTGAAAGAGGCTTATCGGGTTGCTCAAGAGAACGCAGCCTGCGGTCCATTGACCAACGTTCTGTTCCAGCATGCGTTGAAAGTGTCGGCACAGGTCCGCACGGAAACGGGTCTGGCCGACGGGCGAGTTTCGATCGCTAGTGTGGCAGTCGGCGACTTTGGAAAGAGCATTTTCAGTCGTTTCGACAACAAAACCGTGCTGGTC
>CAIJTV010000399.1:0-1575 GCA_903823635.1 uncultured Planctomycetaceae bacterium | reverse complement strand
GGATTCAACGAGACCACTGGGGCAATGAAACTTTCGAGTAAGCACAATCGTGTCGGAGTCTGAAACGGGGTCATCAACACCAACATCGCTCAGCGCGAACGGAAGTTTGCATGTTGGCGATGTCGCGTCCGTCTCTGCCACCAGCGACGTCACAAGACGCACTTCCCATGGTGCGGCCAGTCGAATTCGGTGTAGCCCCATTAAGGCAATTCTTTCAGAGACATAAGCCGCAGGAAACCATCCTCAAGCGGCTGCAGGCAGTAACTCCGCACCGACTGCGTCGATGTGAGCTTCAGTGATCTGAGACAGCTGTTCGGCATAACCAACCAGCAGCGCCATATCGCAGAGTCGATTGATGCGGCGAGGGTTCCCGGCCGTGACTTCAAACAACCGATTTAATGCCGCGGGAGAAAAAATATCATCCCGGCCGTTTACTCGTGTCAGTGCCGTCGTCACATAGTCGGCGGTCTCTGCAGCCGTGAATCCGGAAAGCGGAGTCGTTACGGCAATTCGCTCGCTGAGTTCCCCCACCTTTCGTAGTCGAGAAGACAGTGCCGGCAGGCCCAGAAGCAGAATGGACAGGCGAGTTGACTCGTCTGATTCGGACATGTTCAGCAAAGGCTGAATCACGAACTGCAACGCATCGTCGGACAAAAGATGAGCGTCATCGATGCAAAGGAGCGGCTGTTGTCCTCGTGCTGAGTACTGTTTGAGGCTATTCTGAATCTGCCGCAAGACAGCATCTGTGCCAGCGCCATCCGGGACCACGTTGCCACACAGCTCAGCGGCAATGAGTCTCAGCAGGTCATCACATCCCAGAGCCGGAAAGACGACATGCGCGAAGGGACGAAACTCCGCGTTGTCAGTAGCAAAAGTGCGAGCCAGCGTAGACTTGCCTGTGCCCGACAGTCCGATCACCAGTCCAGGTCCCGGAAAATTCTCGAGGCCATACTTGAGTCGAAGCAGCGCGGCATGATGCGACTTACTGCGATACAACTGAGCTGACTCAGACCGGTGAGAAAACGGCTTGCTACTCAGCTTCCAGAACGATTCGTACATGAGACTTATCTGCAGATCTAGTTGAGAGGCTGAATGCGGCCAGTGAACCTTACGGAGCGAGGAATGGCCGGTGGTGAGTTATCCGAAGATGGCTGAGCAGGAAATTCAAGACTGCCATTTGACTCTGACTGCACCGCAGACTGATTGCGAACATCACCGATACGTTCATTGAGCAGAGGATGCTCGGAGCCCCGACTTGAAACCTGCATCTGTGGCGCGTCAGATTCCATCTGCGGAATGGTCAGCGGAAACGGATCCGCGGCTGCCATGTCCGATGGCTCCGCTGGCTCTCTGAGAGGAGAGACCTCTATGGCATCGAACTCGTCCAGCATCAGCTCTTCGTCAGCCGCGTCGGCTTGCGCAGCATCACTGTCAGCAGAGTTGACTCCATCAGAAGAGGAGCCGCCATCGAACCAGAACACCGCAACACACACCGCGACGATGACCGCAGCCGTCTGACGCCGATGACTCAGCATATACTCCAGAGCGTTTGGACGTGTCGCTGCCGAAGCAATC
>CAIJTV010000398.1:0-1650 GCA_903823635.1 uncultured Planctomycetaceae bacterium | reverse complement strand
CTTCGCGAATCACAGCCATCATATGCACTATGCGGTTCGCCTTTTGGAAGGTCGCTCCATCGGGAGTGGCCAGATCGAAGGTGCCTGCAAAAACCTGATCGGTCGCCGGCTGAAACAAACGGGAGCTCGATGGAAAGTCCGCCGTGTCAACCGAATGGCGGGGCTTTGCTCCGTCATGTACAGCGATCTCTGGAAAACCTACGGGAATGCCGTATAAGCCATTCCACCGAAATCCGCGACTGCACCCATCGTTCGCGAGTTACTGGCTTGATCTCGGCGGACTCTTTAGATTGATCCGTTACTCAAGTGGATGGTGCCCCTGGATTGCAGACCTTCGAACACAAAGGAACTGATCATGCGAATCGCGGAGTTTTCGAAATTTTTCTTTCTTGCTGCAGGAATCAGCCTGATGACACTTTCTCATTCAGCCTCGGCCGAAGAACCTCTGGTTTTTGTATCCTCATTCGCAGGCGGTGATCAAGGCGGGATTCATGCCATGACGCTGGATGAAAAATCGGCGACTCTGAAGCCCGTTCACAAAACGGCTGGCGTAGAAAATCCTTTCTTTATTGCCGTTTCACCCGACCACAAATTTCTCTACTCCATCTACGCTCCCACCTTTGGCGGCAAAGAGCCTGAACAGGTCGCAGCGTTCAAGCTTGAAGGTCGCAGTGGGAAGCTGAGCCCTCTTAATCGTCAGTCGACCAAGGGCACGGCGTCTTGCTTCCTGGAAGTTGACGCGACGGGAAAAACGGTTTTGATGGCCAACTATTCGAGCGGCAGCGTTGCGTCTTATTCGATTAAAGCGGACGGTTCTCTGTCAGAACCTGTGTCGTTCGTGCAGCATCATGGTTCCAGCCTCAATGAGGCTCGCCAAAAGGAAGCTCACGCTCACTGTTTTGTGATCAGCCCGAACAATCGCTTTGCCTACTCGGCGGATCTGGGTCTCGACCAGATTGTCTGCTACGCCCTTGATGCGGCCACTGCAAAACTCACCCCAGCCGCTCAACCGTTCGTGCGAACTCCACCGGGCAGCGGTCCACGTCACATGACGTTTCATCCGAACGGAAAGAATCTGTATGTGATCAACGAGTTGCTCAATACGGTCACGCTGTTTGATTTTCTGGCGGACTCTGGCATGCTGATTGAACGTCAAACGATTTCGACATTGCCAGCCGATTACGACGGAGTCACTCACACAGCCGACCTGAAGATCACGCCGAACGGAAAGTATCTTTACGGTACGAATCGAGGACACGACAGCATTGCCGGCTACAAGATTGCGGAAGACGGAACTCTGACGCTGATCGAGATCACTCCCAGCCTTGGCAAGGGGCCTCAGAATCTGGCCATTCCAAAGAGCGGCTCTGTGCTGCTGTGCGCCAATATGCCCGGCAATAATGTGGCGACTTTTCGCATCGATGCGGAAACCGGCAAGCTGACGGCTTCAGGGACTCCGGTCGAGGTTACCGGGGCATCCTGCATCCGTATTCTTGAATAGTCCCGGTCGGCTGGCTCTGGAGTCCGCATGGTTTTCTGAAAATCAGGCGACTCCGGACGCCCAGCGAGGTGTTAAAGTGTCTGGGTGCGGCCTCTTGATTTTCGAGCAGGATGCCATTCTTGCCCGTCGAAACCCAGTCGGACAAGAAT
>CAIJTV010000397.1:0-3691 GCA_903823635.1 uncultured Planctomycetaceae bacterium | reverse complement strand
GGATCGCAACAGCAGGGAAAGCTCAGCCTTCTGGACAAGCTCAACCGCAGTTTCGCGGGACGGCATCCGGAACAGTCTGAGCTAGATGCTCGCATCGCCGCTTATGAGCTGGCGTTTCGCATGCAGGCTCAGGCACCGGAAGCCGTTGCCATTGAAGAAGAGTCCGCGGCGACTCAAGCCCTGTACGGGATGGACAAGAAAGAAACAGCCACGTTTGGTCGCATGTGTTTGTTGTCACGTCGACTGGTCGAACGCGGCGTGCGATTTGTGCAGCTCTATCACGGAGCTGGCAGCAAATGGGACGCCCATTCAGGCATCGAAGCCAATCATTCCGGACATTGTCAGGCCACTGACCTGCCCATCGCGGGATTGCTCAAGGATCTCAAGCAACGCGGATTGCTGGAACAGACGCTGGTGATCTGGGGCGGTGAGTTTGGGCGCACGCCGATGTCGGAGAAAGGCAATGGCCGCGACCACAATCCAACAGGCTTCACGATGTGGATGGCTGGTGGTGGCGTGAAGGGATCTCAGACGATTGGCTCGACGGATGATTTGGGGTTGCGAGCAGTCGAAGATCGTCTGCACGTGCATGACTTGCACGCGTCGATCCTGCATTTGCTCGGACTCAATCATCGTGAACTGACCTGGTTCTACAAAGGTCGTCCTGAACGACCGACCGTTAATGAAGGAGACTTCTTTAAGCGGCTTGTGACAGGTTAAGTTTGCTCAGATGACGAACACGTTCCTTCTGCCGGTCATGAAGTCGAAACTTTTCAATGCAGGTGTTTGATGAAACGCAACGTTGAGGCTGAGGCTGGCATTAATTTGCAAAGTAGTGTGACCAGTCGACGAGAATTTCTCGAACAGACGGGAGTTGGGCTCGGCAGTGTCGCCCTGATGAATCTACTGGCCGACGACGCGAAAGCAGAGCGGGCGATGCAATCTCGTTCCAGCCAGTATCCGGCGCGAGCGAAGAACGTCATCTACATGTTTATGGCCGGTGGCCCGAGTCAACTGGAGCTGTTCAGCCCGAAGCCTGTCCTCAAGGAATATCATGGCCAGGCGCCGCCGCAGCATATGACGGAAGGCCGCCGCTTTGCGTTCCTGCCGGCAGACGCGAAGCTGATGGGGACCAATCGTCATTTCAGCCAATGGGGTCAATGCGGCATGGACCTCAGTGAGGTTCTGCCGTTTCATCGCAACATCGTCGATGAGGCCTGCTGGCTCCGCGCGGTGGCGACGGATGTTTTCAATCACGGCCCGGCCAAGATGTTTATGAACTCCGGATTTCAGGCGCCGGGGCGGCCGAGTCTGGGAGCATGGGTCACGTATGGTTTGGGCAGTGACTCCAGCAGCTTGCCTGGGTTCGTCGTGTTGCAGTCGGGACCTCGCGGACCACGGGCGGGAAACACTTTGTGGTCCAGCGGCTTTCTGCCAACGGCTTATCAGGGCGTTCCGTTTCGCAGCAAAGGCAACCCAATTCTGAACCTGTCGAATCCGCCGGGGATCAGCCGAGATGCTCAGAAGGATTTTACTCAGACCATCGGGCAGTTGAATCAGATTCGTCTGAGTGAAGTCAATGATCCGGAGATAGCAACGCGCATCAATGCGTATGAGACCGCGTTTGCCATGCAGATCTCTGCGCCCGAGCTGACTCAGATTGAGAACGAGACCGAGTCTACGCTCAACCTCTATGGGGCCGTTCCGGGAAAGGCGTCCTTTGCAGCCAACTGCTTGATGGCTCGACGGCTTGTAGAACGCGGTGTGAGATTCGTACAGCTTTATCATACGGACTGGGATCATCACGGAGGTAAGGGCGCGGATCTGGATCAGACTTTGGACTCCGTTGCCAAGGAAGTCGATCAGGCGTCGGCGGCTCTGGTTCTTGATTTGAAACAGCGTGGACTTCTGGAAGATACGCTGGTCATCTGGGGCGGAGAATTCGGTCGAACGCCGATGGGCGAACCTCGCGAAAGCACCGGCCGCGATCATCATGTGGATGCGTTTACGATGTGGATGGCCGGCGGAGGACTCAAAGCCGGACACATTCATGGAGCCACAGACGAGATGGGGTTTGGACCGACCGAAGGTAAGGTGCATGTTCACGATCTGCACGCGACGATCCTGCATTTGCTGGGGATGGATCACAAGAAGCTGACCTATCGTTTTCAGGGCCGCGACTTCCGCCTCACTGATGTTCATGGCGAAGTCGTCAGCGAGATCATCGCCTGAGGCCAATGGTCGAGCTGCAGGGCGAGCACAGCACGTCGTTGAGCCGACGTGGGGTGGAAGCAAGACGAGACAATTCGCTTGGGCGTGTGTTTCGTGCTCTTTCTGAAGAAGCGGAGAGAAACAGCGGACGTTTTTCAGTGTCCGAGGTGGTTTTTTCATTTGATTTTCCGGAACTCCTCATCATGGCCAAAGATTTTCACAGAGATTTGCCACCTCAACTTGAATAGCTTTCTCTGGATTTTGGCGTACAAAGTAAAAACGCAGGCCTTCGATGCTAGCAAGCGCCCGATTGAATTGTCCTGCCTCGTTTCGTCAAGCGGTGTGGAAGGCGCGCGAGTCGCCTTGAAAGCGGCCGGTTTCCGTTTGACCGCTTGAGCCCGCTGGATTTGAGGCGTACACTTGGGAGGCTGTTGAAGAAGGCGTGTGGAATTCTGGGGTGGCTCATATTTGCCGTGACTCAGTGGCGTCTCCAGGAAAGTTCCGGACACCTTTCTCAACGTGCTGTCAGGCGTCGATCAGGATTGTTGATCGAGACGCAGATTGGCCGCAACAAAACGGCGGTTTTTCAGTGAGGATTCAGGAGGATTCCGACACTGACGGTAAGATACTTGTGGAGTTTCAGACGTGATGGACGGAATGCTTCAGGTCGAACTGACGACTCAGGAACGTGATATGCTGGTACGCGGACTTCGTTATGTCCGCAGTGCGATCATGCTGGAACTTCGCGATCCGACTCGCGACGATGAGTATCGCCGCTCTGTGATGCTGGACGAGATCCAGAACCTGAGCCAGCGATTGGAATCAACTGACCCGCTGGGTGTCAGGGTTTAGCAGGTCTTTGGACTGCTGCAGCCTGCTGCAGCTTTCGGATCCACAGCCTGCTGTGGACGGCCTTTCTTAAATCAGCGAACTTCACGTCGCCGTTCTTCCGTTAGTCCTCGGCAGCAGGCTGCCGGAACAAAAGCGGCAGCAGGCTTCCGCAGTCCACGGGGAAGAAGCATCCCTCACGAACTATTCTCGCTCCCCGCTCGCAAATTCTCTGTGAGGCCTCATGGGAGACTTGAGGATTCACTCGGAATCGCCCACCATCCGCACCCGCTGAGCGATCTGCTCAGGCGAGAGTGAGTTTCCACCGGGTTGAATGTGATTTTTTGATACAGGCAGGGTGAGTGAAGATGGGCGAGAAGACTTGTCGCTGGGGAATTTTGAGCACAGCAGAGATCGCAAAGAAGAACTGGGCCTCGATCGCAAATTCGGGAAATGGTCGAGTCGTTGCGGTGGCCAGTCGATCAGTCGAGAAAGCTCAGAAGTTTATCTCTGCTTGTCAGGCTTCAGTACCGGTTGCTCATTCAGTCGACGCCGTCGGAAGCTATGAAGAGTTACTGAGTCGCAGCGATGTTGATGCGGTTTATGTGCCATTGCCGACCGGAATTCGCACTGAGTGGGTCGTCAAGGCGGC
>CAIJTV010000396.1:0-1790 GCA_903823635.1 uncultured Planctomycetaceae bacterium | reverse complement strand
GGTTTACCCGGTCTTCCTGCTTGTTGTGGGATTGCTTGTCGTCACGGCCATGATGATGTGGGTCGTGCCGAACTTTGCTCCGATGTTTGAAAAGATGGAACGCGACGGGACTCTGCCGTGGGCCACGACAACGCTTTTCAGCATCAGCGATACTCTGACGAGCTACGGGCTTTTGATCTTTGCGGTAATCGCGGGACTTGTGGGTCTCATTGTTACGTACGTCCAGTCCCCGGAGGGGCGTCGGTTCGTTGACGAGTGGAAGCTGAAAGTCCCGGGACTTGGCGGCATCCTGCAAAGCCTTGCGGTGGCTCGTTTCTCCCGAATGCTGGGAACGCTTTTAAAGAACGGCGTCCCGATTCTGCAGTCGTTGCGCATTGCCAAAGACGCGAGTGGAAACATGGTGCTGGCCGAAGCGATCGGAAATGCGGCTGATAACGTCAGCAGCGGCCAGTCGCTGGCAGTTCCATTGAGAGCCAGTGGTCAGTTCTCAAAGGACCTGATCGAAATGATTGCAGTTGGCGAAGAGGCTAATAATCTGGAGAATGTGCTGATTGGCGTAGCAGATAATCTTGAGAAACGGACCAGCCGGCGAATAGACATGGTTGTCAGATTGCTGGAGCCCATGATGCTTCTGGCAATGGCCGGAGTGGTTGTGTTTATCGTGATGGCACTGCTATTGCCGGTGATTAAAATGTCAACGAACCCGACCTAGCAACGACTGGATTTCGGTAGCAGTGCGGGCTTCCCTTTACCTCACATGGATTGATTGAAAATCAGGATTTCGTGTCATGCAAAAACGTTCTCTACTGTTGTCCCCCGCGCAGAAGCGTTCGGGTTTTACGCTTCTGGAACTCTTGATTGTACTGGCCATCATTCTGGTGATCGCTGGTATGGTTGTGCCGAATCTTATTGGCAGCCAGAAAACGGCGAACGAACGAATCGCCTTTACTCTGGTGAAGGAAATGGAAAAGGCCGCTGGCAATTACGCGACTGACCATGATGGCGAATATTTCAAGGGCAACGGCACCGAAGCATGGCAGGCGATGATTAATCCTCCTGCCTACAAAGGCCGCAAGCTGCGTCCGTATCTGGAAGAAGTGCCCATCGATCCATGGGGAAATCCTCTTCAGTACGAATGGAACGGCGACGGGCACAGCAAGAAGCAGAATGCTCTGAAGCCTGCAATCTGGTCAACGGGATCTGATGGCCAGGGCGATGGAACAAACTCCGGCGGGACTGCGCTGAATAACTGGACACCGGCCGCATCAAACGCCGGCAACTGATGAATTGGTCGTCAGGCTTAAATGCTTTATGCAACACATCGCGAGCGACATGGTGAAGGCCGTGTCGCTCGTATTCATGTTCTGTGATCCTGAAATACTGTGAATCAAGATGGTCAGGTGCTGTGAATCAGTGTTCGATTCTCGGGTTTCTGACGCATAATTTTTTGATTCCTTTGGTTAGAGCATTCTTTGATGCGTCATCATGTTCAACAATCCAGGACGACGGGGAACTGCGGGTTCTCGTTGTTTGAGTTGTTGATTGTGATGACGATCATTGTCACGATCACGGCCATGGCTGCTCCGAATATGATGGAGCGAGTTCGTAACGGGAGAGTTCAGGAAGCCGCCGAAGACGTGCGTGAGGTTATGGCCTTTGCCAGACAGCAGGCGATCGATTCGGGAGTGGACTACCACGTTCGTTTTGAAGTCAATGGACAGGCTGTTGTGGCAATTCCCGCGGAGCCTCAGCCGACGCTGGTCAATCAGGCAGGAAACGATTCTTCTCAG
>CAIJTV010000395.1:0-2089 GCA_903823635.1 uncultured Planctomycetaceae bacterium | reverse complement strand
TTGGTTCCATGATCAGCCTGCGAGTCACCTACACAGACGGGCACGGACAGATCGAGCAACTGGATTCGGTTGCAACGGCTGCTATCGCCAATGTCGAAGACGCTCCGCCAGTCACCATCGTCAGCAATCAGCAGATCGACCAGTTGCGTGGAACCGGTTCCCTGCAGTTTCAGGTCTCCGACGTGGATACCCAGTCCCGGTTTCTGATCGTCACTGCAACGTCCAGCGATCTACATGTTGTTCCGATCGAGAATATTATTCTCGGAGGAATCGGCCAGTTCCGCACAATCGAGATTCTGCCAACATCAACTGATACTCAGGCTCAGACGGTGATCACCGTGACCGTATCTGACGGAACCACATCGACCACGATGTCATTCACTGTCACGGCACGAGGTGTTCTGACCCCGAACAATAACAATGGAAACGGAAGTGGAAACTCTGGCAAAGGGAATGGAAATGGTGCGAGCTACGCTCGTGGCAACGAAGGAAATCAGGATGAAGTCGACGCACTGATCCACGCCAGCTCCATCAAAGACCAGAAAAAGTCGTCAGCCGACGACAGTGTGCAAGAGCAAAAGGTAGAGTCCGAGCGAGACAAGAACTTCTCCGAACGGCCCAAAGAGACGACCGTACAAACAGGCAAAAGTAATCGTGACGAAGCAGCGGCACCTGGCCAGCAGCTTGATGCCGAGTCACAGAATGAAACCGTGATCAGAACCGAAGATTCGGCAACACCTCCCGCTGCTCCTCGTGAAACTGGTTCACAGTCGCCTGACGTGATACTGACAGGCGTCGATGAGCTTTCACTTGTCCCCAACGAAGTTCACTCGGCAGCTCCCACCGATGTGGAAATCGCAGTGGAACAATCACTGACCGCAGACTCCATCGAAGATGCGTCTTCAGCAGTGCTGACCAGCGTCGTCGCCGTAGGAGCCATGTCCGCGATCGGCAAAGGCTCGGCCGTCGGAGTTCTGGGCACGAGCACCACCACGAATACTTATCTTTACGTGACCTCCAAAGGACAACTTGCGGCCGCAAAGACGTTCGAAACAATCGTGGGCCATATGTCGAACCTCGGAGGCACCACGTCCAGCGGCGCTCTAATGGCTCAGCAAATCCAATCGTCCGGTGCAATCAGTTCCGGAGTGGTTACCGGCAGCAGCGCGGCTCTGGCGACAATCGCGTCGACAATTCCCATCTGGTACTCATTCGATCCGATCGTGATTCTCGACCGTTTCGCCACCGAGTACGCACCTCTCGACGCAGCAGAAAACAGTGGACTGCTTTCCCTGTTGAGCAAGCCAGTTTAGGGTCCGTGCCAAAACACTCTCCACTTGATCCGGCCTGCGTTCATCAGATGATCACAGTGAGACTTCAGGCCGCTCGGCGAATCTGTGATCGCTGGCGAGCAACAAAGGCGGCGTAGTCTTCCGGCGTGTCAATTCCCACGGCCGCATGATTCACAACGGCCACCGCCATTGATGCACCGGACTGCAGAGCTCGCAACTGTTCGAGTTTCTCAAGCTGCTCCAGCGGAGAAGGCGGCATGGTGGTCAGCTTCAGCAGAAAGTCACGACGGAAGGCATAGAGCCCGACGTGCAACAGCCACGGCGAAGGTTCACCTTCTCGAAAGTGATCTTCAATCGCGAGATCTCGACTGAACGGAATTGGCGAACGGCTGAAATACATGGCTCGGCCATTCACATCCATCACGACTTTGACGCAACTGGGATCACGCACAACAGCTGGAGAAGTAATCGGAGCAGCAACGGTCGCCATTTGACAGCCAGAAGTTCGCATCTCACGAACCAAAGCCGCGACAACCTGTGGATCCAGTTCGGGCTCATCACCCTGCAAATTGACAATGACATCGGCATCGGAAAAACAGCGGCGAGTCACCTCGGCAATTCGATCGGTTCCGCTGTTATGTGGCCCGGTCATCTCGGCACGACCACCGAACGAATGGACCACGCGAGCAATTTCTTCACTGTCGGTCGCAATCACCACGTCATGGAACTCAGGGCATTCGCAGGCCGTTTCCCAGACGTATTGAATCAGTGGCTTCCCGGTGACGTTCAGCAGCAGC
>CAIJTV010000394.1:0-4790 GCA_903823635.1 uncultured Planctomycetaceae bacterium | reverse complement strand
TCGACGGTCGATAATCCGAATGGCCCCCAGCCGAACTTCGCCGCTCGAAAACCCTGTGCGGCGATAGACTTCGCTTTGCTTAGCGTCTCGGCGGCATCATTGCCAAACAGTACTGACGCATAAGGTGTTTTGGGAAAGCGAGACTTGTGGCCGAGCAGCTTCCAGACCGGTTCGTTCAATCGATGGCCCAACAGATCCCACAGGGCGATATCGATTCCCGAAAGCGTATGGTCTGCCTGCAACAGGTCGAGGCTATTGGCGCGAACGAGGTTTCCGATTCGACGGATATCATTGACGTCGTTGATTTCCTGACCCAAAACGGATGCAATCACGGGCTTGCATGCACTGTGAGACATTGGGCAAACCAAGCTGGCAATCGACACCAGCGGAGCCGCTTCACATTCGCCCCAGCCGACATATTCGCCAGCGGCGATGCGAACCAGTAACGCATCCTGACTGCCATCGCCGATGTCCAAAACCTGAGGCATGGAAAGGTAGTAGAAATCGACGGAATCGATCTTCATGGTCATTTTCTATTCGTTTAATTTTGGTTGTTCGTCCGCCAAAGGACGACTACGGCCAGAGGCGAGTGATTGTTTTAGCAGAGCTTCCAGTTCGATAACAACCTCAGGGTGTTTCAACGCGAGGTTCATCGTTTCGCCCGGATCACTTTCGAGATTATACAACTGACCGGCCGCAGTTGGTGCCGTATCAGGTAGCGCAAACGGTTTGAGTTCCAGATTGCTTTCGTAGTTGTTACCACCGGATCCTTTGTGAGCCAGATATTTCCACTGGCCGCGACGAATCGCCAGATTCTTCGCACCGGAAAAGGCCTGCTGCAACAAGTAGGGACGAATGGGTTCGTCGTCGTTGCCCATCAACACAGGCAGAAAACTGAAGCTATCTTCGGCTGCGCCGTCGGGGACTTTTACGCCGAGAATTTCCGCGGTCGTCATGAAGATGTCGCCCAGCGAAACGATCTGATCTGATGTCGAACCCGGCGCGATGTGGCCAGGCCAGCGGACGATGAAGGGAACTCGATGACCGCCTTCCCAATTATCGCGCTTGACGCCTCGCCAAGGTCGTGCGGGATCGTGGTTGTGATCGTGTCGCATATGGACAACGGAGGTCACCTCCGGCCCATTGTCGCTGGTCACGATTACCAGCGTGTTGTCAGCAATGCCCAGTTCATCCAAAGTCTTCATGAGTTCGCCGACAATGTGGTCGAATTCGAAAATGAAATCACCGTGGGGACCGGATTGGGTTTTCCCTTTGAAGTTTCGGCCAGGAAATGATGGCAGGTGAACGGCCTGCGTAGCGTGGTAGAGGAAGAAAGGTCTGTTCGGAGTTTCCTTCATATGCTGGCGAAGAAACTGTTGACTTCGTTCGAGGAACTTCATGTCGATTTCTTCAAGGTCGAAGCCAGGAGCATGCCAGCCGCGTCGGTTATCGTTTGCGTATGGATGTTTGGGCAGACGGGTTTTGTCCAGCAGTCCCGTTGGCGGAACTGGAATTCGGTCACCGTCAATATAGGCATAAAGCCAGTCTGTTGTTGGACAACAGGCTGTGCCGAAGAATTGATCAAAGCCACAATCGAGCGGCCCGCCGTCAATGCGTCGCGAGTAATCGATCGACTCAACGGCTTCCGGGGAATCCTTATGAATTGGCTTGCCGTTTTTGTCGTAGAACGTCAGTCCGATATGCCACTTGCCGACACACGCTGTTGAATAACCTTGCTCGTGCAGCATCTTTGGCAGAGTCATTCGATCGGTTGTGATCAATGATGGTCCGCCAGCGCCTGTGAAAACTTGCCCGCCGTTGGGAACTCGAAACGCCATTTGGCCCGTCATCAGGCTGTATCGAGTTGGCGTGCAAACCGTACACGGACTATGAGCATCGGTGAAATGCATCCCGTCGAGTGCCAGTCGATCCAGATTCGGCGTGGGAATGCGAGACTCTGAGTTGTAGCAAGCGACATCCCCGTAACCAAGATCATCGGCCAGGATCAAGACGATGTTGGGTGGCTGACTGGCGTTGGCCACTGAGACCGTGGCGCCATCAATTGCGAACGCCGTGCTCGCAATCGAAACGATGGCGGAGAGTTGAGCGAGGTTAAGTCGCAAGAATGCAGAGAGCATGGAACTAAAGGCTTTCGTGATAGACCAGCAGCCTACCAGACGTCGTGTTTGTCAGCCATCCTCATTGTCCGGCAAGACTTGGCATTGCGCGTGGACACGGAGGGCTGACGCCCAGCCGCTCGCCTGAAACGAACGCGACCACCAGGCTTTGTTTCTGAGGTCGACAACGGTAACATTCGTTCGGTTTCGAGTGGGAGAGAGCAGCGTTCTAAGACCATCTTGCTGCGGCGTTACGCCGTGGTTGATTATTCTTCCCAACTCGTCCCCAGAGTCGTTGTTCGTTTGGCCAGCTCACCTAGTGGGCTGTTCGACCAAGACAAGCACAAGGCTTTCGCTCAGCCCACTAGGTGAGCTGGCCTTGGTGAACGCCTCTGGTCCGCAGATCGAAGTTAGACGTTGCCTCTCCCGCATTTTTCCGCTCATTGCTTGCTGCAGAATTTGTAGTCATGCTCATTCGACTGCTGCGGTTCCTGATTCGACTGGCTCTGCCAACCCCGCAACCTCCGCGCGATACGCCCTCGTCGCTGGCTGGCAGGGATCTGTCCGGACAACCGGGCTCTGCGTCGCGAACTGTTTCCTCGGTGGCAAACACCACAGTCAGTTCAAGTGGTCCCGCGGCGCCAAAGGGCAGTTCGCTATCCGGGCTCAGTACCGACAAGTTCGCGCCGATGTCGGTCGCTGAGGCTTTATCTGCGACCGCTGCTGCCGACTGGCGTTCCGCCAACTTTGATTCTCGTTCTGTCATTCCGCCTGCCGATCTGCCGCGAATTCAGGTCATCGATCGCACGATGGTGGGAATGGGGCTGATTTCTGAACAGGAACTCTCTGAGATTCACGACATCGGGCGTGAGATGTTGCAGTTCCAGAGTGATGCGGCTTTTGTTCATCAGGCTGGTGAAAGAGCAGTCGCGATCAGCCGCGAAGAACGCCAGAGACTGAAAGAACAAAAGAAGGCCGAGGCAGAACAAAGACGAGTGTTGCGGCGCCAACAAGTGGCTCACAGGCGAGCGACCGACATCATGTTTCTGGGACGAGGTGTCTCGCGAGGTCTGGCTGATCGTCGCTCGAATATCGAAAAGCTGCAGGCCGGGGGACTTCCGCTGTTGTCGAGTCCGGCTGATTTGGCCAATGCGATGCGGCTGACAATTTCAAAACTCCGCTGGCTGGCGTTTCACAGCGATGCTCCGACGCGAGTGCACTATGTCTCGTTCAACATCCCAAAGAAGAGCGGTGGAACTCGACGACTTGCAGCCCCGCATCAGCAACTGGCGGCCGCTCAACATTGGATACTGACAAACATCCTGAACCTGATCCCTGTTCATCAGAACGCTCACGGATTTGTGGCACAGCACTCCGTTGTGACGAATGCAACGCCGCATGTTGGTTCGTCAGTAGTGATCAACGTGGACCTAAAGGATTTCTTTCCGAGCATTACGCTGGCACGCGTCGACGGATTGTTTCGGCGGATCGGTTATTCACCGGCGATCGCGACGATCCTGGCCCTGTTGTGTACGGAGTGTCCTCGCGACGCTGTCACTTTCAGCGGCACAACTTATCACGCAGCGATCGGCCCGCGAGCTCTTCCGCAGGGAGCTTGTACAAGTCCGGCCATTTCCAATCTGATCGCGCACAAGCTGGATCGTCGCATGTCGGCGATGGCCGGTAAACTCGGTTGGCGATATACGCGATATGCGGACGATTTGACGTGGTCGATCGAGGCCGAGCCGTCGCCTTCGGTCGGCTATGTGTTGGCTCGGATTCGTCACATCGTCGATGACGAAGGTTTCAGCGTGAATCATGAGAAGACTCGTGTCCAGCGCAGAAGTCAGCAGCAATCGGTGACCGGCGTTGTGGTCAATGATCGCCTGAGTGTTTCGCGAGATACGATTCGAGAGATCCGGGCGATTCTGCATAACGCAAAACGCACGGGCTTGGCGGCTCAGAATCGAAACGAGCATCCGCATTTCGAAAGCTGGCTGGCCGGAATGATCGGCTGGATTGACATGGTGAATCCTCAGCAGGGCGGAAAACTGCGAGCCGAGCTGATTGAACTTCTGCGAAAGTAATTGATCTATCCGTCGATGCACCACTTCAGCATTTCCAATATTCGCAACTATGACGGAACCTTCTGATTCTCAGCATCGATTTATTCTTCCGGAAGGCTGCCAGGTCGTTGTGCTGCGAGAAGTCACGGGGCAGGGCTCTCGTGTCGTTCATCCTCGCGGTGCCGTCGCGATAGTGATCAAGTCGCCGGAAGATCGAAGCCATTCGTACCGAGTCCGATTTCCGGATGGCATGGAAGAGCCGGTTCGCGCCGATGATCTTATTGCTCTGGCCCATTACAAGAACGCGATTCTGAAGGGCAACGCATCGGGAGCTGAGGGAACAGACGGCGATTCACGCAGGCTGCTCGAAAGTAATCCTCTGTTCTCTCGAGTCATCCTGCGTTGTGTGATTGGCTCGCGGGCTTATGGTCTGAACGATGATGCGTCAGACACGGATTATCGAGGCGTCTTTCTGCCAACAGCGGAAATGCATTGGTCGTTGTACGGCGTGCCGGAAGTGATCGAATGTTATGATACTCAGGAGCATTATTGGGAGCTGCAGCGTTTTCTGGTGCTGGCCCTGAAGTCGAATCCCAATGTGCTGGAG
>CAIJTV010000393.1:0-1976 GCA_903823635.1 uncultured Planctomycetaceae bacterium | reverse complement strand
CTCCAGGAATTGCCCCGACGGTTGCAACATCTGCAACACCCTCGTAATTTCCCGGTCCGCAATAACCCGAACTCTCTCCATACTGACAGACTCTGCTGTTTTGCAGAGTGCAATCCATGTAGTTCACACAGTAGAGATCCAGATTTCCATCTGCGTTCAGATCAACCCAGACCGCACTGGAACTCCATTGCCCGTCGTTTTCCTCCTCAATGCCGCTGGAGTGCTCGAACGTCCCGTCTCCGTTGTTCGACAGTAGTGCGTTGCGACCGTAGTTGCACAGATAGACGTCACAAAAACCATCGGCGTCGAAGTCGCCAATCGCGCATCCCTGTCCATAACCGCTGTCCGCTGCATTTGCCGTTAATCCGACGTTTGTCATTCGGCCACCGCGGATGTTTCGAAACAACACATTTCGATGCTCGCTCTCTCCAACCGCTCGCACTGACGGATCAAGCACGGCACCATTCATGAGATAAAGATCGGTCCAGCCGTCTCGATCAAAATCTCCCCAGCCAACGCCACCTCCCATGACCTCCGGCAGAAAAAAACGGCCCGGGACCCGATCCTCAAAATACTCAAATTCAAGTCCCATTGTTGCCGCCACATTGACGAACTGCGGTTGAACAGAAGCAGCAGATTTCTCCTTAATCACCTGCGGTGATGGCTTCGATTTCGACTTGTCCCCATTGGCTACAGGCTTCTTTGCTGACGTACTATCTGGCTTCATGTCCTGACCTGAGTTGCAACCAAGCAGGACGCAAATGGCAATAAGTCCTGTGTACTGTGTTTTCATCAATCGGGTCATCCCGTTTTTAGGAGCCTCTTTTCTGCGCCGCAAAGCTCTGAAGTCCAGAGACCGTGAATTCGCGGCAGTCAAAACAAAAAAAGGTCGAACTGCTGTTTCCAGCAAGTTCGACCTTTTGAATCCATCTTTCCTCACCAACCACTAGAACTCGCCGATGACTTGTCCGTCGTTACGGTTGCCGAGTCGAGCCCAGGTTTCGTTGTCAACATTGTCGCTGACGAACCGGACTGAGCCGTCCGCCAAGGCAACCTGAACGCCACCAACGTGATAACTTGAGGCTGCATTAAGCGTGCTTCCGAACCAGTCTCCCTGGTGTGAGAAACAGCTGTTCTCATTCGGATTCATGTTGTGAGCATATGTAGAGGCTTGGCCGATGAATGACCATGACCACCCCGCACCACGCATTGAATGACGGCCACCACCGTTGTCGGCAGACGCTGTCTGTGCGAGGCAGGCCTGCCGAAGCTGCGTATGGGATCCCGCATCTGCGACCCAAGTCTTCAACTGCTTGCCCCTCGGGCCATAAGGCTCGGGAATGAAGGGCTCTTTCGCAAACTCAGAATATGCCGCGACGTTGCTTGTGCCATCAGTGATGTTCGAAAATCCTACAGGAGCGTTGTGACCCGGGTAACCTGTATATGATGCAACCCCGTTATGACGACCTTCCCAACCACTCGACGGACCTGAGGCACCAGGGTTAGTCCAACGCATAGTCCCGTTACTAATCGCGTAGGAGAAATTTCCATCCGGACCATTCTGATTTGGCTGATCGGACGGGCAGTTAAAGACAGGAAGTCGACCACTCAGTCGGGTATTACTGCCACGATCCCAGTGAGTGTAGGGAAGCTCATCGTACCTCAATGACGCAAACTCAGCGCTTCGCTCCAACATCGGCAACATAAACACCTTGTCTGACCAGGCTGCATGACGATCGCCCGTCTGCTGACCCCAACCGATGCTTGGAGGGAACACATTGTGAACATCGTGGTAATTGTGCATCGCCAACCCAATGTTCTTCAAATTGTTTTTACACTGCGTTCTTCGAGCGGCTTCACGAGCCTGCTGCACCGCCGGCAGCAAGAGAGCAATCAGGATTGCAATAATTGCAATCACAACCAAGAGCTCGATCAGTGTGAAACCAGATCTGGACAACCAGGACCGCTTCATAGAT
>CAIJTV010000392.1:0-1702 GCA_903823635.1 uncultured Planctomycetaceae bacterium | reverse complement strand
GGCATGTCGTGGTTCAGCCATGCATTGGATGATTTTACCGGTGCCGTCAGTGATGTGTTTCAGGATGTCGGTGATTTCTTTGAAGACCAGTGGGACAACGGAAACATCCAGAAGGGACTTTTGGCGGCGGGAACTTTGGCCTCGGGCGGCATGCTGGGATTCGGACTCGCGTCTGGTTCAATGCTGGGAACAGAGGTTCTCGCTGGAGGACTGGGCTTCGCGTCGGGCCTTAGCAGTTCGTACGAGGTCTTCTCGGGCAATCGTATTGGCGACGGATCTTTCACTCGCTATCTGGGAGCAACTGCAGCCGTCACCGGTGGCTTCTTTGCCGCCGGAGTTCGTTCGTTTGGCACCGTCGGACGCACGCTCAGCGGAGCCAGCGGCCTGATCTCCGGCTATGAGATTGCCAGCGGCGACGCGATTGGTGACGGCACGCTATCGAGCTTATTCCATGTCTCGAATCTGGGCGTCAATCAGGGCGGCACAATGTTCAGCCCGACGTCAACGAATGCCCAGCGTTTCGGCGTAGGCCTCAACCTCGCCGTCGGCACCGCCAGCGTCATCACCTCCGGCGACCGCAGCCTGCAACAATCACTGCGAGCACTGAGCATTGCGAGTGGGGTGTGGAATACTGGCAGCTCGCTTATTGCGGCCAAGCAATCGTTTAGCGCCACGGTCAGGACCGTGAATGCCACAGTGCAACCGCGACGCGTTGCGGCTAGAGGAACATCGATACTTGGCTCCAAGCGATCCCAATCCAACCATCGGAATAGCACTGGCAGCATTAGACAGATCGGGTACTCAGAAGATGGTGCGACAGAGTCCGCGAGCGGCGTCAGTCACGCGATGGCGTGGAGCGATTCAGAGGGCAACCCTTTCGAGTTGAAGTCTGATTTAAGCTTCGATGCAGATGACCCTGCTGTCCATTTGCTTTTTAACACAGGCGATTTTGGCTTTGTGCAGGATTTCTTGCAATTTGATCCCGCAACAGCTGAGATGCCCATGACGTTGGCAGAGAAACAATTGCTCTGGCGATATCAAGCGGAGCTCCCGCTAGCCCGCCATAACCTGAATCAGGCTCAGAACGATTGGTGGTGGAACCAAAACGCAGCGATGATTGACACCGCATCCCAGCGCGTACTGTTTCTTGAATCAAGTATCGAGGAAATGAACGGCACGAGTATCAACTATGTTGATATACATTCTGGTGATGAAAGCGTTTTCCTGGCTGGCACCTACGGCTTCGCGAATGGCCTAAAGACCGGAGCGAAGGCAAATGTCAACGGCATCAGCAGTGCTGTCGCGAACACCTTTACGCTTGGATACGTCGACTCTGTAGAGCCTTGGGCTGTCTATGAAGACGACCTCAACGGTGGGTATGGGACTGCGTTGATGTTTGCGCGGGGCGGCGGGGAGCTTCTGCTCATCGCTGCGCCAACAGGCGTGGCTAGCCTCGCAGCTCACGGTGGCCGTATGGGTAAAGCTGCAGTCTATACAGGCTATGGCCTTCGCGGTGTTGACGCCGTCAGCAACTGGCATGACACAGGGGAGGCTTCGGTTGATATTATTCGCAATGGCGCCTCGCTTCAGAACACTGCACAACTGGGGATGAGCACTCTCGGGATGACGTTTGACATCTACGACGGAGTGCAAATGCTTGACAAAGCTGGCTACAAGGTCACCATCTCCGGTGCTGCGATGG
>CAIJTV010000391.1:0-8609 GCA_903823635.1 uncultured Planctomycetaceae bacterium | reverse complement strand
TGCCAGGGCTGAATGGATACGAAGTCGCCAAGCGATTGCGGCAGCACCCGAATCTGAAGAACACCGTCCTGATCGCCCTGACCGGTTATGGCCAGGACACCGACCGACAAGCATCACAGCAAGCGGGCTTCGACCATCACCTCGTAAAACCCGCGAGATTTGATCAGCTCAAGAAGATTCTGGCCACCGTTCAGGAGGGCTTGAAGGTGTAGGTTCATCTGAAGTAGGTTCTGCCTGCCGGGCTCATCTTAACCGACATCCTTTCAGGAAATCCGTCATCGCCACAGAGCTTTCCGCGGTTAATCTGGTCCCGGGGCTGGAGCGACTGAGGGGACGACACGCATCTCTGCCACCAGTTCGCAGCCACGTAGGCAAAGCTTCGTCTCGACGGAACGACAGGGCGACCATGGAAGTCAAACGCCAAAACACCTGCGACTCCTGGGACACTGAAATGCCTGGGCAATCCTCCGAGTCCTTTACTTTCAAAACATCCAATTCGTTTCAGAACCGAAAACCTCGGCCGCGAAGCCCGATTCCCCCTAAAAATAACGGTTGAGCTCTCAAAGCCTGCGACTTTTGAAATTGCCCGAGGGTTCCGTTACAGTTCCGCTCCGCAATTGCGGCAATAGAGGTTTTTGTAATCACTCCCTATCCGGAGCGTTCTGGTTCAATGGCTGATCAACACGCACAATTGGTTGTTCTTGGTGGTGGTCCGGGCGGATATCCGGCGGCGTTTGCTGCGGCGGACCACGGCATGAAAGTCGTGCTCATCGATGACGGCGTGAAGCCGGGCGGCGTCTGCCTGAACCGCGGCTGTATTCCTTCCAAGGCTCTGCTGCACGTCGCCAAACTGATCAACGAAGCGGCTGAATCGGAAGATTGCGGCGTCACTTTCTCCGCGCCAGTAATTAATCTCGATAAGTTGCGATCTTTCAAGAACACTGTCGTCAACAATCTCTCCGGCGGCATCGAAAGTCTCTGCAAAGCACGCGGCGTGGAACTGATTAAAGCCCGTGGGACGTTTGTCAGCAGCGATGCTCTGGAAGTCAAAACTCCTGACGGGACAACTCGCACGATCAGCTTTGACCATTGCATTGTGGCTACTGGTTCACAACCCGCGATGCCGCCCATGTTTGCACTCGGCGACGACCGCATCATGGACTCCACCGGTGCACTGGAATTGAAAGATATTCCGAAGCGCCTGCTGGTTATTGGTGGTGGCTACATCGGTCTCGAAATGGGCTCGGTCTATGCCGCTTTGGGTTCGGCCGTGACTGTCGTGGAGATGACTGCCGGTTTGCTGCCAGGGGCTGACCGCGATCTGGTAGTGCCACTGCAGAAGCGACTGGCTCATCAGTTCGCCGCAATTCATCTCAACACCAAAGTCGCTAAGCTGGAGCCAACTCCGGAAGGCATCGTGGCCAGCCTCGAAGGCGACGGCGTGGAGCCGCGACAGGTGTTTGATCGAGTTCTCGTGTCGGTCGGACGTCGTCCGAATGGTCGAGGTCTCGGGCTGGAACTTACAAAGGCGATCGTGGACGAAAAGGGCTTTATCAAGATCGACAAGAACCAGCGAACAGCCGATCCAAAACTGATGGCAATTGGTGACGTCGCTGGCGAACCGATGCTGGCTCACAAGGCGACTCGAGAAGCCAAGATTGCCGTCGAAACATTGCTCGGCGAACCTGTCGAATTCGACAATATCGCGATTCCGGCCGTCGTCTTCACTGATCCTGAACTGGCCTGGGCCGGAATTACGGAAGCCGAAGCAATCGCTCAGGGACGCGAGGTTTCCGTTCATCGCTTCCCATGGGCAGCGTCAGGACGAGCCCAGTCGATCGCGCGAACGGAAGGCATCACGAAGATCATCGTGGAGCCCGTCAAGCAGCGAGTGCTCGGTGTGGGCATCGTCGGCCCGGGTGCGGGCGAAATGATTGCCGAAGCTGTCATCGCCATCGAAATGGGCGCGACGGCTCGCGATCTGGCCGATTCGATCCATGCTCATCCAACACTGTCGGAAACTCTGATGGAAGCTGCTGAATCCGTCTTCGGCCAGCCCACACACGTTTATCGACCTCCGAAAAAGAAGTAGTTGACTGTCTCATCATACGCCGGTGTTCAGGAACGGTAAGCTCCTGAACACCTGCATTGTTTTTGGGGCGGACGCTCTAAGAAATTCTGGCAATTCATGACTGTGAAAAAAACTGGGCTGAGAGCCGATCAGCACTTTGGCAAACTGCATCGTTGGCTCGAACTGGAGGGCGAGGCGGAACGGCAGAGGCTGGCTCAACGCCGTAAGATTCAGTCGTCAGAAGCCGCTGAACGCACCGGGGAAACTCTGCTGGATCTCGTCATCCGGAATCACACAACCGGGCTTGGTGGGCGATATCTGATCACTCTTTCCAAGCGCCGTTCCCCCGATCGATTACCGTGGCACCGCTTCAAAGTTGGCAGTCCGATTCTGCTGTCAGACGACACTGATGAAGACAGTGAATCTCTGCAGGGCGTCGTCAGCGCGCGACGCAATGATACGCTGGAGATAGCGGTCGATGACTGGCCGTCCGGTGATCGTTTTCGATTGGATTTGTCGCCCGACGAAATTTCTCGCAAGCGGCAGTCATCAGCACTACAAGTCGGAGCAAATGCGTCTGGTCGACTAGGGCAACTGCGTGATATTCTGCTGGGCGAACGAGAGCCGACATTCCAGAAAAACGTGAAGCTTCCTGGCCCGATTTCTCAACGTCTGAACGCGTCACAGCATCAAGCCATTGAGCATGTGCTGGCTGCGAATGATCTGGCGATTATTCACGGTCCACCCGGAACCGGCAAAACGACAACCGTGGTCGAAGCGATTCGCCTGATGGTGGCTCGCGGTGAACGAGTTCTCGCGTGTGCTCCCAGCAATACAGCCGTCGATAATCTGCTGGAGCGACTGCTGGCCATTGGCGAACCCGCGATTCGGCTCGGTCATCCCGCGCGAGTTTCCGAAGATCTGCGGCAGCATTCTCTGGATGTTTTGGCCGGTCGTCATGAATCCATGATGATCGTACATCAGATGATGCGCGAAGCGGAACAGATTGAACGAAAGGCCGCCAAGTATACTCGCGGTCGTCCGCCCGCTGGATTCAAAGGCCAGCAGCGTCAGGAAGCTCGTGAACTGAAACGTCAGTCAAGAATTCTGGAGCAGCAGGTGGTCACTGAACTCCTGCGAGATGCCCGCGTGATTTGTGCCACGACCACGTTTGATGATTCTATTCTCGAAGACCTGAAGTTCGATGTGCTGGTCATCGATGAAGCCTGTCAAAGCGTGGAACCTGGTTGCTGGGTTCCTCTGAAGAAGGCTCACAAACTGATTCTGGCCGGCGACCATCTGCAGTTGCCGCCGACGATTCTGTCGGATGAAGCTCGCAAGGAAGGTTTTGCAATTAGCCTGATGGAGCGACTGGTCAATCATTACGGGGATCTGACGACGAGACAACTCACGGTGCAGTATCGAATGCACGAATCGATCATGGCGTTTTCATCCGAGACGTTCTATGGCAACACGCTGATCGCCGATGAATCCGTGCGGCAACATGTGCTGTCGGATCTGCCCAGATTTCAAAGTGATCGCATAAGTGACGAGCCAGTCACGTTTATCGACACCGCCGGCACTGGCTGGGCAGAAGAGATCGAACCTGATGGCATGAGCAAACGTAATCCTCAGGAAGGCGAGCTCGTCATGAAGCAGGTGAATGCACTCTGCGAAGCTGGCCTGCGCCCCAAGGACATTGCGGTGATCGCTCCGTATGCGGCACAAGTTCGTTGGCTGCGAGAGCATGCCGTTTATGATCATCTGGAGATTGACACCGTCGACGGATTTCAGGGACGAGAAAAAGAAGCCGTCGTGATGTCGCTGGTTCGCTCCAATGAAATCGGCGAAGTCGGTTTTCTTTCGGATGCTCGCCGCATGAACGTGGCCTTAACTCGAGCCAAGCGAAAACTGATTCTCGTGGGCGACAGTGCGACTTTGGGCGCCAACGACTTCTTCAAGACACTGCTCGGCTGGATTGAGCAAAACGGCAGCTATCGCACCGCTTGGGAATTCGCGGAATAACTGGACGACGCTGCGTTTACAAAAACATTCTGTTTCAGGACGTGACGCGCAATAGGTTCGTGTACGGTTCACTCCACTTAAAACGATCACTGTGGCTCGGCAGGCATCGGGGATTGAGGGACGTTGAAGACCGGAACTTCGAAGACGATGTCTCGAAGTTCGTTTTCGGTGCTGAGTCGAAGATGAACATTCCAGCGATAGAATTTTGTGGTTCGCACGGTGGGATTGTATTGGCCGACGCTGACTTCTGTGACGGTCCCTGTGGACGGCAGGTTTGAGGGGATTTCAAACGCGACGCGAACTGCAGTATTCTGAGTTTTCGCGCCAGCATCTTCAGACGTCACAAGTTTTTCGTCTTCGTAAACCGTTGATGTCTGAGTGTCCGATGGATGCGACCCGTTCTGCGAATCGGTCAGTACACTGATGGGATCACTGCGTGTTCCCGATGGTGTATGAACTCTCTGAGAGAGCTCACACCGCAGCTTGACGTGAAAGATCGTATCCTTCGGGAATGACAGCGGGACCGTCGCGATTCCAGAGAAGCGTCCGCCGACCACACCTGGCAATGTCTCCAGTTGCAGCGTTGAACGATTGCGAGTTCGATTGACCCAGAACATCCGCATGAAGAAGAGCAGGAACAACGCGAGAACAGCAAGAAACGCATAGACCATTCTCGCGTTCTTCAGCGAGGCCAGATAAATCCCCAGAGGAAGAGCAATCAGTAAATAGCTGATCGTGGCGACCACAAAGAAAGCGAGCGCGGCGTTGTTGGACAGTCGAATCAGCCCGGATTCCCAGTCAGCACGCCAGCGCCACGGCTGCTCCGGAAAATCCGCCATTCGTTTCCAAAGCTGGAACGAAGATCGAACATACCAGATCAGGCCCAGCGTAACAAAAGTGCCAAGCAGTATCGGACCGCAGGTACACGAAATAAGACGAGCCAGCTCGCCGACTTGCCACGGCCGCCCGCTCATCGCCGAGGAAATCAGTTGAGCCAACTGTGGAGTAAATCCGCAGCCAATCAGAATCCCGATCAACGCAATGAACTGAGCAAAGCCGCATATCGCTAACTGAACAAACTTGGCCATGCGAAACAATCCCGGGTAGTGCGTCGTACGGAATCCTCAACAGAACCGATCAATCACAGTCACTCCGGTGCCAGGGAACTGATTCATCTTTGGTAACAGATCGGCTGCTTCTGACAGAGTGACTCGTTCGCTGATTAACAGGCGAGGATTAATCGTACCGGCGGCGATCATCGACAACATCCGAGGATACTCAAAGGCCTGCATGCCGTGACTGCCGAGGATTTCCAGTTCATTCCCAATGACTGCGCCCATCGGAACCGGCGGATCCGCCTCTGCTCCTAACATCAGTCCGACCTGCACATGACGACCCCGCTTGCGTAACGACTTGACCGAGTTCCAGCAGGTCTGACGACTGCCGAGTGCGTCCATCGAAACCTGAGCTCCTCCGCCGCTGAGTTCTTTCACAGCCGCAATCACGTCAGTCGTCGTGCCGTCAATGGTCGCGGCTGCTCCGCATTGGCGAGCCATCTGGAGGCGATCCGGTTTGATATCAATTGCAATAACTCGCGCGCCGATCGCGGAGGCAATCATGATGGCCGAAAGCCCAACGCCACCGCAGCCGTGTATCGCGACCCAGTCACCGGGTTGAGTTCTCCCCTGAAACACAATACCGCGAAACGATGTCGCAAATCGACAGCCCAGACTGGCGGCTGTGGCGAAGTCGACGGTCTCCGGAAGTGCAACCAGATTCACGTCCGCGTGACGGATCTCGACATACTCTGCGAAGGCTCCCCATTGAGTAAACCCGGGCTGCGTATACGAGTCGCAGATATGATGATTTCCGGACACACATTGAGTACAGGAACCGCAGCCGCAACAGAACGGCACGGTCACTCGCTGACCAACTTTCCAGCGTTGCACATTGCTGCCTACGGCAGCGATCTCACCGGCAAGTTCATGCCCGGGCACGTGAGGCAGATGCACATCGGAGTCATGGCCCATCCAGCCATGCCAGTCGCTGCGACACAGCCCGCAGGCCTTCACGGAGATCACTGCAGAATCCGGCTTGGGATCTGGCGAGGGGACTTCTCGAATGCTGAGCGGCTTCTGAAACTGTTCGAAAATGGCCGCCTTCATAGTGCTATTCCTGTCACGCCGCGTCTCGGCGCGTTGTTCTCGATAGGTCTGGTTTCGTGCTATTGTCCGGATCGCGTGGAGCAGAAGTATAAGCTGCCAGCGAAATAGTCGGCGCCGCAGGTTGAGCAACCGAAGCATCGTTGACGATTCGCGATGTGACCTGCCACAAGACTTCCCGCAACTCTTCGCGACTGGCATGGAGATGTTGCGACAGCTGCAACAACTCGGCTTCTACGACAGACGGTTTCACGTCGGCTGCTCGAGGAGCCCGCAGGATCTTTTCGTGAACTCGGCTTGCATTGACTTCGGTCTCGTAGAACAACTCCTCATAGAGCTTTTCGCCGGGCCGAAGACCGGTATAAACGATGTCGATGTCCGTCGGATAATCCTGCCCTGACAGGCGAATCATGTCTTTCGCGAGGTCAACGATTTTTACGGGCTCACCCATATCCAGAATCAACACGTCCCCACCTTCACCAACAGCTCCTGACTGCAGGACAAGTTGCACGGCTTCGGGAATCGTCATGAAGTATCGCTGCATTTCGGGATCGGTCACGGTCACCGGTCCGCCTTCTTCAATCTGACGGCGAAACGTCGGCACCACGCTGCCTGCAGAATTCAACACGTTGCCAAATCGCACAGTAATGAAACGCGTCTTTGATCGACAAGACACTGAGTGCAGATATTGCTCGGCGATCAGCTTTGTCGCCCCCATGACGTTTGTCGGACGCACGGCTTTGTCGGTGGAAATCATCACAAAGCGTTCAACGGAGAACTTGTGAGCCAGGTCCACCAATGCGCGAGTTCCAAACACGTTGTTGCGCACTGCGGCTTGAGGATTTGATTCCATCAGCGGCACATGCTTGTAGGCCGCCGCGTGAAAAACTACGGCCGGACGATGCTGCATAAACAGTCGTGTCATCGCGTGCTGGTCGGTGATGTCTTCCACGACAAACTCCAACTGGCATTTGTATCGATCGATCTGATGACTCAGACTTTCGAATTCCTGCTCCATCTGAAAAATGCCAAACTCCGACTGATCCAAAAGCACGATGCGCCGCGGTCCAAAGGTCAACAACTGGCGACAAACTTCCGAGCCGATGCTACCAGCGGCTCCGGTGACGAGGATCACTCGATCGGCCAGGACGCTGCGAATGCCATTGAGGTCCAACTGATTGGGCTCACGTCGCAGCAAGTCATCGATCGTGATATCTCGCATTTTCAGATGAAAACGCCCCGAGGGGATTTCGTCCACTGAAGGAACCAGATGAGCATCCACGCCGTTACGCCGACAGATCTCGCTGACTTCGCGAATCGTGCGACCCGTCAATTGCGAAGGAAGCAATAACACTTCAGCGCGAGTCTGCTGGATGATTTGTTCGAGTCCACGTGAAGCATCGAAGACCTGAACTCCGGCAACAACACCATTCTTCGCGGCATCAGACGGAGACACGATCCCGACAACTCGCAGGCGATTGGAGCTGGAGCGAATGGTCGTGACGAGGTGCACGGCATCTCCGCCATTGGCATAAATCAAAGTTCGCGAAGCCTGCGCGTTGGCCCCGGGACGCCTCATCGTGCGCAGCATATTGGCGATGACTCGGGCCGTGACGACAGCTCCGGCCGACAACACCGTATCGATAATGATCACGCCACGAGGAATCTGCGGCATAGTATCACGAGCGATCTGCAGAGCTGCAATGAGAATCCCGCTGATCAGGCAAATACAGGCGGACCAGGCCACGTCATGAGTTGTCGAGTAACGAAGTCGGCGCAGCCAGTCTCGTGAGATGAAAACGATTGCCAGCTTCAGGAGAACGACGATCATCAAGCCACTGCGGAAGACATCTTTGGCATAGATCAGTTGCTCGACCTGAAACGGTGTCACAAAACCAGGGCGAGGTCTCAGGGTGACCTGATTGCGGACAATGCTGTTCGCGAAGTCGATCAGGTTCAGGTCAAAACGCAGCTCCAGCGCAGCGAAGAACGCGGCGGCAAAGATGACGGCGTAGCAGCAGACGGCAATGGCCAGTCGCTTCATGACGGTGACCTGAAAACGGACAATTACTAACTCAAAAGGACTCACGTTTCGGCAGGAATTCAAGAACGCCCGGACCTCCGGAGAGACTCTTTTAACATATGCCAAATCCGATTCCGCGAGTCTGCCGGATGCTATTCCGTGTGTCCAGATCAGGCTTGGAGCCGGAGCGACATCGCCCGGGATCACCCTTGTGAATGTCGACAAGAATCAGCAGCTTCTGCCGAACAGGGATCAGTGCTTCCGGTTCGAGGACTGAACCTTCATGCGGGATGGACTCGACTGAGCCTAATTTCTGACCGAGAAATCC
>CAIJTV010000390.1:0-3378 GCA_903823635.1 uncultured Planctomycetaceae bacterium | reverse complement strand
CGCAGCTTGACGTGTTTTGGGGCATCATGACCTGTGGCTAAAGCCACAGGCTATCATTGCCCCGCTGCTCCGCAGCGAATCCCAGGGCAGATCCTCGCCCCCCTTTTCCTCGCGGAACCCGGATCGGGCTTGAGTTGTCGGTCTGAGATGCTCAGAATGCCGGGGTGATGTTGCCGCGACCATACGTGGGGAGAACGCAGGATGTTGTCGATTCAGGGGTCTGCACTGAAATTGTGTGACGGCGTTACTCGACGAACAGCTATCCAGGTCGGCGCGCTGGGCATGGGAGGACTCAGTCTTCCTCAACTGCTGCGGGCGGAATCGTCAGCCGGAAAACGTTCGAGTCATAAATCGGTCATCATGATTTTCCTGCCGGGTGGCCCGCCCCATCAGGACATGTTCGACCTCAAGCCGCTGGCACCCGTTGAATATCGCGGTGAGTTTTCCCCGATTCACTCCAACGTGGAAGGCATTGAAGTTTGTGAACATATGCCGTTGCTCTCTCAGCGAATGGATCAGCTTGCGGTGATTCGAACGCTGGTCGGTTCTGAGGGTCAGCATTCCGCGTTTCAATGCATGCACGGGCATCCTCATTTGAATCAGCCAGTCGGCGGCTGGCCGTGTTTTGGATCGGCCGTTTCAAAATTGCAGGGAACGGTGAACACCGAGGTCCCTGCGGCAATCGCATTGCAGCCAAAAATTGGCGGCGCTTTCTGGTCCGATCCGGGCCAGGGCGGGTTTGCCGGAATGCGACACGCTCCGTTCGCGGCCAATGCTCCGGGCAGCAACGAGATGGCGCTGACCAGCATGACGAAGGGCACATTGCAGAATCGGCGAGCACTGCTCGGGCAGATGGATTCGCTCCGTCGCCAGTTGGACACAACGAATGTGATCGACGGAATGGATACGTTCTATCAGCAGGCTTTTGAAATCCTGACGTCCGGAAAACTGATCAACGCTCTCGATGTGGAACAGGAAGATCCCGTCGTTCGAGAAAAGTTTGGTCGCGGTTCAAAAGAGCCCGCAGGTTACGGAGATGCTGGCTGGATGCGTAACGAAGACTTACTCGTCGCACGTCGACTGGTCGAAGCGGGTGCGCGAGTGGTCACGTTGTCATTCGGAAGATGGGACTGGCATGGGCAGCCACATGGCACCAACTTCGATAATGCTCGCGATCATCTTCCTGCATTCGATCAGGCGTTGTCCGCGTTGCTGGATGATTTGAAGGAACGCGGATTGGATCGTGATACGTCGGTCGTGGTCTGGGGAGAATTCGGCAGAACTCCTCGCATCAACAACAAAGGCGGGCGAGATCACTGGCCTCAGGTTGGCTGTGCGTTGCTGGCCGGTGGTGGGATGCGAACCGGGCAGATTATCGGCGAAACGAATGCTCTGGCCGAGTATCCAACCAAACGGCCGGTCCATTTTCAGGAGATCTTTGCGACGCTGTATCATCGTCTGGGAATCGATGTCGATCATTCCACGATCAATGATTTGACCGGGCGACCGCAGTATCTGGTGGATCACACAAAGTATCAGCCGTTGCCTGAATTGATCTGAGGCTCGGTGTTTCATAGCGGGACAGCCCCATGTTGCCAACAACGTAGCCCCCTCATTGCGAACAGCGAAACCCCCTCATCCGGCCTAACGGCCACCTTCTCCCCCGAGGGGGAGAAGGGAGGAATTGATGCTGGAGAGATTCGTCGTAAACCTGAAATTTCAAACTTGGTTCTGTCCCGTTAGGACTGAAGACTCGTGAATTTAAAGCCAGCCCTTCAGCTTCGTCACGATAACGCTGCGTATTCTGTTGCGTTTTCGACAGACGGCGGATTATTAGCGACGGGCAGTCTGGATAAGTCGATCCGCATCTGGGAACTCCCGTCGGGAGCCATGAAGTTTCAGATGAAAGGCCACGGCGAAGCGATTTGCACCGTCGTATTTCAGAACGCTAATCAATCGCTGTTGTCGGCTGGACTTGATCGCACGCTGCGAACCTGGAATCTTTCGACCGGGAAGATGCAGTCGACCATGTCGGGACACTCGGCCTACTTGACCTGCATGGCTGTTCTGCCGGATGGAAACACTGCCGTTTCAGGTGCTTATGATAAAGATGTGATTCTTTGGGACCTCGCGGCCTCTGCGCCGATCGCAACGCTCAAAGGTCACACGGACATCGTGAACACCGTGGCCTGCTCACCGGACGGACGATTCATTGCCTCGGGTAGCCACGATTTTCTGGTACGGCTGTGGGATGTGGCCACGCGGACTCAGACTCAGCAGTTGGGGCCTCATCCCAAACCAGTGCAAAGTGTGGCGTATGCTCCGGACGGAACAACTCTGGCAGCCGCTGATGAATCGCCGATTATTCGCGTGTGGGATATCGCGAGCGGCAAAACGGTCCGGACGTTTGATGAACATAAAGCGGCCGTCAAGTGCGTTGCCTATTCGCCGGATGGTCGCTGGCTGGCGTCCGGGAGCAACGATACATCGATCATCGTTCGAGAACTCTCCACAGGAAACGTGGTCCACATATTAAAGGGACACCGGAACACAATTTACGGCCTGGCGTGGTCCGCTGATGCAACTCAACTCGCGTCCGCTTCTTTTGATCGAACAGCTTGCGTCTGGAATTTGCAGAACTCCTGAAGTGTGGTCCCGTCGTTGCCAGCGGACCAGACGTTTCTGTTATTCACGAACTTTCCTGCCCGCCTTGCTCATTGTGGAGAGCAAGAGTAGCAATCCTTGCGGGTTGTTGATTGTTTCTGGACGCGGCCACGATTGAAGCGATGGCCTGCTTGCCACCGCGGCACTAACGATCGAACCTGCGGCGTGCAATGGCTTCAAGTTCTGAGCGGTCAGCCGCCTGATCGTTATTGTGATCGTACTGGCCAAACCGAGTCCGCAGGGCAACCGGGGCTTCGGAACGCATGAGTACTCCATCATGATTTGTGTCGAGCCGATCGAAGAAGTCGTTCACGAACTTTTGTACCTGCTCTTCAATGCGAGCCCGGCGATCGGCTTCCGACAGCACATCTTCGACGGGTGTCGAATCGTTGCGTGCTTGTCGACGATTCATGCGAGTCTGCAGATTGTCGCCGGATTTCTCTTCCGACTTCTTCAGCGGGTCCGAAACCTCCAGGAACACAACAGCCATTTCTTCCCATGTCTGATCGCCCCAGTTGACCCATTGCGTCGGGTCCGGGTTGAATGGATTCTTCTCAGAATTATCGAAGGTCGCCGTGAAGTTCAGGTTGGTGATTTCGGACAGCGGCACAGGCTCCGAAAGGACATACGAATGCTGCCAGTTGAAGTCGTATTGAGGAACATTCAGAAGAGTCGTTGAGCCATCCGGCTTCTCGGCCGACATCTCAAACGACT
>CAIJTV010000389.1:0-2443 GCA_903823635.1 uncultured Planctomycetaceae bacterium | reverse complement strand
GCCCCTGAACTGCCAACCGCTCATCAGCTAACATCGTTTCCAGTCAATTTGACGCAACTCCGTTCTGACTGAGGATCCGATCGTGCCTGATGAACAAACAACACCCCCGGAACCTCAGCCACCAAAGAAAAGGGGCAGGGGAAGACCGAAGGGAACAACAGGGATCAAATGGAAAAGACCGAAAGTCGATCAGACATTGGCTGTCGATCGACTCGATGCTGTAGCAGATGAACTGGAGGACGCTGCTGTTCAGGACGAAGTTGATCAACTCACGAAGACTGCTCCGGATAGTCGTAAGAGTATTCCTGTACAGGTAAAACAACAGATTCTCGAGGATATTCGGCTGGCGATGCTGATTCCCATGCCACCTCGGGAAATCACCGGAGCGATCTCAAAAAAATATTCGGTCAGTAAACGCTATGCCGATCTCATGATCGAACGCGTTCAGTCGGAACAACAGACCACGGTCGGTTTCGCTCGCTACCAGCTGCAGGATCTCGCCCAGCGAAGTCTGGTCTCTGTGCTCAAAGACAAGACGGCCAAACACGGTGACACGCTCAAGGCCATTGAGATGGCCAACAACCTGTTCAACATCAGTGCGACTGAGAACGAGGCCGAGCAGCACCAGAAAAAAATGGTGGCGGAACTCTCTCGCAGAATAGACACCATGAGTCTCGAGGAACTCGATGAAATGCAGGAACGCATCCTTACCGGCAAGCTGGACGCCCTGTTTGAACCCGACAGCAAAGAGTCGATTACCGAAACAGATCTGGCTCCGTCCGCTCGAAAACAGAAGGATCGCCTTGCTAAGCGTGGAGGAAAAAAGTAACGTTTAATCCGTATCGGTTATTGTTGTATTACAAATAATTCACGGGAAGCGAATATGTCCACGAAAGCTCAAGTAATTGCCGCCATCTGTGCCAACCTGCAGCTGCCGGGTGTCAATGATGCTCTGGAGGCTGAAGGCGTCGGCCGGGCGGTCGGGCTGGTGTACGATCACCTGCCACCGTTCATCTGGACGTTCGTCGTCACGGCCGCTGACGGGCTCGATGCTCACGAAGTCGATGACATCATGGACTCTGTGTCCAGGTCCCTCGCCAGACGGGCCAACATGCCGTGGGTTCCCGAATCACTCCGGGCTGAATTGATCAAACGAGTGCTCGCCATCGTCCGGGAGACCGCCCAAATTGATCGTTACCTCGTCCTGACGCCTGTTTCGTAGTGGTTATGAATAAAAAACGTTTTAACTCGTTCGATTAGGTGGAGATTCAAGATGTCGTGGATTACGGGGCTGATCGGGGCGATTCTGGCGGCCATCGCTTCATGGGCGATGGGATACCTGCAACCGGGAGCAGCGGTGGGGGCTGGCGGAGTCGCTGTCAACGGACAGACGGCCACGCTGCTGCTGTCTCTGCTCGGGTTCTATCTGCCCCGGTTAGTTCCCGCATCGCTGGCAAATTCTCTCAGGAGTGCCTGGCAGCGATTCCGCTCCCTGAAGCCTTCCACAAATGAATCGGCCGCAGCAACACAACGAGCGAGTGAGTGTGCTTTGTTCTTCCGCCAGATCCTGAAGGATGACCACGAAGCCCAGGTGCTCATTGATGAACTGCTCACCAGGTCAACAAGAGTCTGCAGCGGAATCACGGGTGTCGCGGGCCTATCCGTTCAGGCCGGGGACGGTGGTGTCCTGTTCTCACAGAAAAAGGCCGAAAACTGATGAATCGTTTTCTGTTTCTGGTGATGGTCGTTTCGATGACTGGCTGCGTCCAGAATCAGAATTCGATCCCTGATGACCACTCGACTCCGGACGACCAGTCCTCCGTCTTCGATCCCAGGGTGGAGGCGATCAGTCGAGACATCCTCGCCTTCGCCAAAGCCTCGGATCGTGACGCGCTCCGGAAGTATGCCGCCATGTATCAGGCAACCTCCGATGCCCTGGATCAGTCGCCTCAGGATGCAAACACGATCGTACGTGCGGCTCAGGCGGCTCATGCAGAGTTCGTGACTTCCAGGATCGAAGGCATGGCGAACGTGGCCAGAAAGTGGCTGCCACCAACCTCGAACCCGCAAAGCAATCGCGCGGAAATCTCCCAGGGTTTCCGGGCCCTGTCCCTCGGATGCCTCAAAGCCTCAAGCCAGGTCAGGTAAGTCGGCTGATGAGAAAACCCAGAAAACGGTGGAAGTCTATTGAGATTGCTCGGGCCGTTTTGCTGGCGTTGCTGATTCTGATTCTCTTTCTCCTTCGCTGCCGGTGACCTATGCCAGATCCAATGCCGAACATCGACGATCTCTGCGGATGGGGACCACGCAATGCGACCAGGAAGGAACACGAACTCTTCGTCTGCGGCAACAGAGACCGCATGGCCGCCGCCTTCGCAAAGCCTTTCTTCCTGGCGGGACAACAGACCAGCGGGGCTGGGAAGAGTGTCCGACTCTGGAAGAT
>CAIJTV010000388.1:0-1867 GCA_903823635.1 uncultured Planctomycetaceae bacterium | reverse complement strand
TCAGAAGACAACACCCAATCCCAGCCAAGCTCAACTTAGAGATACGACGACACCGTTTGTGCACACAAGGAAGTCACGGCAATCTGCGCAAACAGCCGAGGATATCCAACCTTCGGCAGTTTTTGCCGATTGTTCATGCTTAGTGCCAATCCGACTGCGACGATCCTCAGTGCTGACACCACCAGCGTCTGGCGATACAGGACTCAGGCCACCGTTTGGAAGGCCCAAGCAAGCTCTGCCTCCCTGAGACTTCTCGAGCATTCCTCTGGCGGCAATTCCCCAAAACAACTACACGGAGCCTTTCAATTCGCTTCCAGAATCCCGACAACCGGAGGTCACCAATGCGTGACACATTCCTTTCCTTTTCACTTCCGCTTATTGGCGCAGAAGAAATTGACGAAGTTGTCGAAGCATTGAAGTCGGGTTGGCTCACATCCGGGCCCAGAACTCGGCAATTCGAGCAGGACTTTTGCCAGGCATTCGGATCCCCTGCCGCGCTGTCATTGAACTCCTGCACCGCCGGACTGCATATCGCTCTCAAGGTCCTCAATATCGGCCCGGGCGACGAAGTGATCACAACGCCCATGACATTTGCGGCTTCTGTCAATGTGATTGAACACGTCGGAGCCACGCCAGTCCTTGTGGACGTGGAACCCGATACATTGAATCTTCAGCCGGACGCCGTTGAGCAGGCCATCACTCCGAAGACCAAAGCTGTTATCGCAGTTCACTATGCGGGTCACCCTGTTGAACTGCACGCCCTGAGATCCATCTGCGATCAGTACGGCCTGCACCTGATTGAGGATGCGGCACACGCCATTGGTGCGGCGTTCGATGGCCAACCCATCGGCGCTGGCTCAAACCTTACCGCGTTCAGCTTCTATGCGACAAAGAATCTGACAACGGGTGAAGGAGGAATGCTGACAGGATCTGCTGAACTTCTCGAGAGGGCTCGCATCTTCAGCCTGCATGGAATGAATCGCGAAGCCTGGAGCCGGTACTCGGCCGGTGGCAAATGGGCCTACGACATCGTGGAGCCAGGATTCAAATACAACATGACGGATCTGCAGGCGGCATTGGGACTGCAACAGCTTCGGCGTTTCGATCGGATGCAGGCCCGTCGTCGGGAGATTGTGCAGGCTTACAACTCGGCGTTCCGGAACCATGCCCCATTTTTGACGCCGACGACTCGCGACCATGTCACGAACGCATGGCACCTGTATGTGCTGCGACTGAGATCCTCCGAACTGACCATTAACCGCAATCAGTTTATCGAAGAGATGACCGCGCGAAGAATCGGCACCTCAGTTCATTTCATCCCGATCCACATGCACTCGTACTATCGCGACAAGTACAACTACCATCCGGACGATTTCCCGGTGGCGCACGGGGCATTTCAGAATATGCTCAGCCTGCCGCTGTCGCCTTCGATGTCGGATCAGGACGTCGCCGATGTGATCGACGCCGTCCTGGATATCCGCAGCAAATTCGCCCGCCGCAGGGCTGCAGCCTAATCCTGAATGAAGGCTCACGCCTCAACAAGAACCTACCACTTCCAGCCGGTCTTGCCCTTCAGATTCTGAATACAGTCAGCCGGCCATTCGCCCTGATGCAGCTTCAGAATGATCTCTGCACCCAGAGCCCAGGTAGCATCGTGTGATTCGTTGTCGAGCCCGGCCACATGACCGGCCAGCAACACATTCGACATTCCGATCAACGGACTGCTGAGTGGCAATGGTTCTGTTTCAAACACATCCAGACCAGCAGCACGAACTCTTCCCGTCTGCAAGGCTTTGATGAGGGCTGGCTCATCAATGAGCAGATCGGAAGAGCGTCGTGTAGGGAAAGAGTGTTCAGAGCCGTGGTG
>CAIJTV010000387.1:0-1888 GCA_903823635.1 uncultured Planctomycetaceae bacterium | reverse complement strand
CGCCGGCCCTGCCGTATTGCCTGAAACTGTTCTCGAGGAAGCTCGCGAAAACCTGCTTTCCCTGGGAAACACCGGCGTCGGCATCTGTGAACATTCGCATCGCGGCAAACCATTTATGGCTGTCGCCGCTGAAGCGGAAGCTCTGTGCCGCGAATTGGCCGGAATTCCAGAAGACTACGCGGTGCTCTTCCTGCAGGGAGGTGCGTCTCTGCAGTTTTCCATGGTGCCGATGAATCTGTTGCCAGCCGATCGCACGGCTGATTATTTGATCACCGGCATGTGGGCCGAGAAAGCTCTGAAGGAAGCCAAGTCCGTCGGGAAGACGCATGTCGCCTGCACCAGTAAGGACGCCAACTTCAACTACATCCCGGAATCCTGTTCTTACAGCGACAATCCGGCTTACGTTCATTTCACATCGAACAACACGATCTTCGGAACTCAGTTCCAGTCGGAGCCCGTGGGAATTCCGAGCTCCGCGTTTCTGGTGTGCGATGCCAGCAGCGACATCTTCAGCCGACCCATTGACATCCGCAAATACGGTCTGATCTACGCAGGTGCTCAGAAGAACCTGGGACCAAGCGGCGTTACGCTGGTGATCGTGCGGAAGGATCTGGTCGAAGCCGGCAATAAAAATTTGGCGACGATGCTGCAGTATCGTACTCATGCGGAAAATGAGTCGATGTACAATACGCCTCCGACCTTCGGCATCTACCTGATGATGCTGGTTTTCCGCTGGATCAAGGCTCAGGGTGGTTTGGCGGCGATGGAAACTCGCAACAAAGCCAAGGCCGCTGTGCTATACGACTATCTAAAGTCCAGCAGCCTGTTCAAATCAACAGCGAAGCCAGGCAGCGGATCTATGATGAACGTTACGTTCGTCACGGGCAACGAAGACAAGGACAACGCGTTCGTCAAAGCAGCCGAAGCCAAGGGCTTCAGTGGCCTGAAGGGACATCGCAGCGTCGGCGGAATGCGTGCCAGTATCTACAACGCATTTCCTCCGGAAGGCGTTGAAGCCCTTGTGCAGTTCATGAAGGACTTTGAGGCCTCAGCGTGAGCAGCCCCGGAAACGATTCGTCCGCGAAAAAGAAGCCCGCGCCAGTGGAACCGGTTCCTGACCGTTCCACTGCCGACGTGGGTATCGTGTGTACTCATAAGGGCGAACTCAAGGCGTTTCTAAAGCGAGTTGACCGGCAGCGAAATTACACAGAAAAGAAGATCACTGTTCGCGGCGGCTTTCTGGGCGAGACCATTCGCCTGGTGATTGCCGAAGCAGGTGAAGGCTACGCTTCTCATCGAGCCGCCACGGAACTTCTGATCAATGAGCATCGTCCGGCATGGATTCTGGCGATCGGTTTTAGTTCATCGCTCACGGCCGACACCAAACCGGGCGATATCGTACTGTCGAATGAAATCAGCGATACACACGTCAATAGCCTTCCCGTGAAGTGTACCCTGGCGCCTCGCAAGCGAATCCATGTGGGCAAGTTGATCGTCGCCGACCACCATCCGGTGACGCCCGTTGAGAAATCCGCGTTGGCGGAGAAGTTCCGCGGCCTGGCGGTGGACACCAGCAGTCTCGCCGTTGCTCAGGTTTGTCAGGAACGCGATGTCCGTTTCATGGCGATTCGAGGCATCGTGGATACTCTGGAAGAAGAAATCCCCGAACAGGCTGCATCGATGATTTTTCATCCGACCAGTCGAGCTCTGGGGTCCGCGATCGGCACGATGTTCAAGGGACTTCGCAAAATGTCCGAAATGAACTCGTGGCGAGAACGAGCCAACACCGTGTCGGCCAATCTCGATCAATTCGCGTCGGGAATTATCGAGCAGATCGCGGAAGCGATTGAACGCAAGCGATAGCCTTTGCTATAGGATGGGCATTCCT
>CAIJTV010000386.1:0-9618 GCA_903823635.1 uncultured Planctomycetaceae bacterium | reverse complement strand
TTGCGAGCGCCGGCCCATCGATTTGCAGCATCCACATCGGTGGGCCGGCGCTGCGCTGGTCCCACCCTACAAGAGATCACAACTTTCTTTGGTTGTGATTTTTTCACTCCTGATCAGGCCTGCTTATGAAACCGCATCAAGGGCTTTTGCTTCTTCTGACTGCATTCGTAAGCGGCATGCCGTTCTCTCTGATGGCTCAGGAGGGCGTGTCAGCCCCGCTGCCGCTCGACTTCAATCGCGACATTCGTCCGATTCTGTCCGAGAACTGTTTTTACTGTCACGGCCAGGATTCGAACAAGCGGCTGGCTGATCTGCGGCTGGACGATCGCGACGCAGCAATCACCGCCGGCGCAATTGTCCCCGGGGACGCTTCAACCAGTGCACTGATCCAGCGGGTTCACTCCGAAAATCCCGACGAGCAGATGCCGCCCCCGAAGTCCAACCGACATTTATCCCCTGAACAAAAAGCTCTGCTGCAGCGGTGGATTTCTGAAGGGGCAGTTTACCAAAGGCACTGGGCGTTCATTGCTCCGATAAGACCAACTGATCTCGAGGTAACTCGGACAGATTGGTCGCGAAACCCCATCGATCGCTTCGTGTTGGGGAAACTTGAAAGCATTGGTCTGCAGCCATCGCCAGAAGCTGATCGAGCGACGTTGATCCGTCGACTTTCGATTGATTTGACTGGCATTCCTCCTACGCCTGAAGAAGTTGACTCGTTTGTCACCGATCAAAGTCCCGAAGCTTACGAGAAGCTTGTCGACCGATTGTTAGGCAGTCCTCATTACGGCGAACGAATGGCTCTGAGTTGGCTGGATGCGGCTCGTTATGCTGACAGCAATGGATTCCAGCAGGATGGTGACACGTGGCAATGGATCTGGCGTGACTGGGTCGTGAAGTCGTTCAATGAAGACCTGCCGTTTGATCAGTTTACGATCTGGCAACTGGCCGGTGATCTTCTGCCGGACGCAACGGACGAGCAGAAAATCGCGAGCGGATTTAATCGCAATCATCTGCTGAATGGTGAAGGCGGCGCGATTGCGGAAGAACAACGCTGGGTGATTTTATTCGACCGTATGGAGACCACGTCTACGACATGGCTCGGCCTGACCATGAATTGCGCACAGTGTCATGATCACAAGTATGATCCGATGACACAGCGTGATTACTACAGCATGCTGGATGCGTTCAACCGAGTTCCCGAGTCCGGAACGCCGCAGTACTTTTCATCGCGAGTTCGCGTTGCGGCGCCGTTTCTGGAATATCCCTTTCCAGAAACGAAAGCTCGCATTGCCGAGCTCGATACGCAGATCGCTGCTCTTGAAGCCGAAGTCACCAAGGGCGTCGACGCGGTTTACGAAGAGTGGCGAGCCGGGTTGATCGTGGAAGGCAAACTGCGGGAAGGCTCGGAATTGCCGGAAGCTCTGACTTTGCTGGTTGTCAAACCTGATGGAGAACTCAGCGACGACGAAAAGAAGACTCTGGCGACAGATCTGCGCAAACACTTCTCAGAGAAGGTTCAGCCAACGCTGGGCGACAAAGTCCCGGCGATCAAACAGCGAGACGACCTGAAGAAGCAACTGGCCGATTACCGCGCCGATCAGATGCCACGTCCGATGATCATGAGCGATTCGCAGCCTCGAGAGACGAAGATTCTGTCACGCGGCGAATATCTGAATCCGACGGAGAAAGTCTCCTTTGCCACGCCGGCTTTCTTGCCGCCTCTGCCAGCCGGTGCTCCGACCAATCGTCTGGGATTTGCCCAGTGGCTGGTGTCCGCTGAGCATCCGCTAACCGCACGAGTGCAGGTGAATCGCATGTGGCAGCACTTCTTTGGAGCGGGGTTGATAAAAACGGCAGAAGACTTTGGCGTGCAGAGCGAGTATCCAATTCACGGACCGCTGCTGGATTGGCTGGCGGTGGAATTCCGCGAACATGGCTGGAGCATGAAGCATCTGCATCGTTTGATCGTGACCAGCGCGACGTATCGGCAGACCAGTCGAATCACCCCGGAACTCAAACAACGCGATCCCGAGAATCGTCTGTATGCTCGTGCAAGCCGATTTCGCCTGCCTTCGCTTCTGTTGCGAGACTGGGCGCTGGCGTCGAGCGAACTGCTGAATCTCAAAATGGGCGGCGTTCCGGTGTATCCTTATCAGCCGGATGATATCTGGGAATCGTTGGCGATCACCAAAGAACGCGACTTCACTTATCCGGCGTCTCATGGTGACGACTTGTATCGACGAAGTCTTTACACGTTCTGGCGTCGTACGGTCGGGCCGGCGAATATGTTCGATACGTCGAATCGCCAGGCGTGCCGAGTTCGTTCTACTCCGACGAGTACTCCGTTGCATGCCTTGACGACGCTGAATGATCCAACGTGGGTCGAAGCATCTCGAGTCCTTGCGGAACGATGTTGCAAGGCTTCTTCGGACGTAGATTCTCGGCTGACAAGAGCGTTTCGACAAGTGTTGGGACGAGCTCCCACAGAGCGTGATCGTGCGATTCTGACGCGAGCGTATGAAAAGCAGTTTCTCCTTTATTCTGCCGATGCGGATGCGGCCAAGGCTTTGTTGTCTGTTGGCGAAGCCACGCGTGACGAATCACTGAACTCGGCCGAGCATGCCGCAATGACGGCGGTGTGTCTCGCCATTTTGAATTTGGACGAAGCGTTGACCAGAGAATAAACGCGAGTGCGTTTTTTGACGTGTAAGTTGTACGTTGGACATTCTTGTCCGACAGGGTTTCGACGGGCAAGAATGCCCATTCTACATGAAGAGCTGACCCTGATACCGCAAGAGAACTCCCTCAAGAGATCAATCATGACGAACCCGTTTCTGGACAATGCCGCTCGCGTCACTCGCCGTCAGATGTTTGGCACATCGGCCAGCGGAGCGGGGCTTGCGGCTTTGGCGTCGCTGATGCAATCGTCTTCGGCCATTGGAGCCGAGCCTCCTCTGCCGGGTTTTCCGCATTTCGCGCCGAAAGCCAAACGCGTTGTCGTCCTCTGGCAAGGCGGCGGTCCGTCTCATGTCGACTTGTTCGATGATAAACCTGTGATGCGTGAGATGGCCGGCAAGGATATTCCGGACACAATCCGCGGCACCACGCGACTGTCGACGATGTCCAGTGGATACGGCAAATGGCCGTGTTTACCTTCGATCAAGCCATTTCGACGGTATGGCCAGAACGGAATGTCGCTCAGCTCAATGCTGCCCAACGTGGGATCGATCGCTGATGACATTTGTGTCGTTCGCAGCATGCACACGGAAGCTGTCAATCATGCACCGGGCGTTACGTTCTTCATGACGGGTGCGCAGGTTCCCGGCCGTCCAAGTATGGGAGCGTGGCTGTCGTATGGGCTGGGCAGCGAAACCGACAATCTCCCCACGTTTGTGGTGATGACATCCAGTGATAAAGCGAAGACCTGCGGTCAGTTGTTTTTCGATTATTACTGGGGCAGTGGATTTCTTCCCAGTCGTTATCAGGGCGTCCGCTTCCGCAACACCGGAGACCTTGTGCCATATCTCGCAAATCCGCCGGGGGTCACTTCTGGCTCACGCCGCGACCTGCTGGACGACATTGTCGCTATGAATCAGGCCCATCTGGAAGATTATGGCGATCCCGAGATTGATACTCGAATTGCTCAGTACGAAATGGCGTTTCGGATGCAGTCGAGCGTTCCGGATCTTGTCGATTTTTCCGGCGAGACAAAAGCCACGCTGGATCGTTACGGCGCTGACGCACTGGCGAAGGGGACGTTTGCGAACAACTGTCTGATCGCTCGCCGATTGCTGGAGCGAGGCGTTAAGTTTGTGCAATTGATGCATGCCGGTTGGGATCAGCACGGCAACCTGCATACTCAGCTTGAACAGCAATGTATCGACACCGAAGGTCCTTCCGCCGCGTTGGTCAAAGATCTGAAGGAACGCGGGATGCTGGATGACACACTGGTCGTCTGGGGCGGAGAATTTGGACGAACGCCATTTGGTCAGGGAGATCCCGCCAACCCCAAAGGTCGCGATCACTTTGGTCGAGCCTACAGTTGGTGGATGGCAGGCGGAGGAATCAAGCCCGGGACTATGTATGGCGAGACCGACGACTTTGCCTGGAACATCGTGGCGAATCCAGTTCATGTTCACGACATGCAGGCCACGATTATGCATCTTTGCGGCGTCGATCATACGCGACTGACTTACCGCTATCAGGGTCGCCAGTACCGTCTAACGGATGTGCACGGACATGTTGTTGAGGGGATTCTTGCTTAGTGATGTGTCAGGCCTGGAACCGTAGGTTGGACATTTTTTGTCCGACGAACGTGTCGACAGACTGGAATGTCCATCCTACCGCTGGACAGAGCACCGGATTCCTTGACCCCTCAACGCAACGAACCGCATGTTCGGGTCACAAGGGACGCCAGAAATGCGGTTCGCAGGATATAAGGTTTTTCGCCACGCTCAGATCACCAACGTACTCCCCGGGTTCCTTCCGGGGAAATTGGCATCCTGCGAAGCAAGATGATTACTATTTGACGAAGCTCAGAGTGATCCCATCTGATCGCCGAATGTTCTCCACTCCAGCAGAGAAGGATCCGCCACCTTGCGGTATCCAAGACTCATCACGACTTCCAGAACTTCGCTCCATGTCGGGAATGGTCGGCCGCTCTTGCGTTTGTAGTCATCCATGGCACGCATAAACTCGATTTCTCCATCCGAGTAATCGCGTTCGCAAGTTGTGGGGTCGATCTGACGTCGACGATCCTGTCGACGACGGTCCATGATTTCTCTGCGAGCAGAGATCCCTGGATCTTCGAATCGGACTTCCTCTTCCGGCTCTGGAGCGACTTCCTTGACGGGTCTGACTGGTCGGCGTTCCGGCTTTGTGCGGCGCTGTGATGATCTGCGTCGATCCGTGACCAGTACATCAGTATCATAATCCGACATACAACACTTTCTTCGCGTTCTGGGGAGAAACGAGACGGGCTTAGTCCGCAAATCAAAATCGCGACGGGCAGAACGTCATCGCGAAACAATGATTTGCAGAATGGACTCTGTGCTTGAGTATTACCCCTGAATTGACGACAGGGCGAAATAAGCCGGTTGGCTCAACATGTTCATTCAAGGAAACATTAGCCTTCGCGTAAGAAAACCGCTTAAAACAGTTGTAGCGACAAACGACGAAGATCCTGGGCTGATTCTGAAAAAGTGCGATTCAGAGGTCGCTTTCTCTGAAGCTCCTGGTTTCGGGTTTTCCCCCGGGGTGCAGCAGCGGGCCTGATCGTACCACAATACAAGCCCGACGCGCCAGCGAGTGCGTATTAGCAACGCGAAACTCTGATTTACTCCAGCCGCTACAAATGGACGCAGGATACTGCTTACCGAGCAAGCCCGCAGCGGTGGCAGCGCTTGGAAGTGAAACGCACTCGCTGGCGCGTCGGGCTTGTATTACCGGCTCCATGAAGCAGCGCCGTGATCACCGTCTTGCGCTTCAAGCACGTAGAGGATGGCGGCTTCAAGATCCTCTTCGTGGTTAATCCAGCGACGACTCGCTCGCTCTGTCCAGAAATTCTCACGCTCCTTGTGATTTACTTTCAGATGTCGAGTACACCAGGCTTTGAATTGTTCGTAAACCGGTTCTGGCTCGTAGCCCGGTGCCGTGACCACAACATGCACATGGTTCGATCGCGGATTCACGGCGTGCAGAGTCCACTGACGGATTTCGCAATGTTTACGAATCACCATTTCGACAAGTTCGCGATCGACAGTGCAGAGGTGGAACTCTGGCTCGGTCATTTGAGAACGAGCCATTTCCTCAAACAGCTGATTGGCAGTTTGCGGCCCACTTCCGTCCTTCGGGTTCCAACCACGATGATCACCGGGAAGCCAAGTGCCGTAGGTTGTCCAAGTAAAAAAATACGCGATCGGCTCGCCAGCATTAAATTCTTTCAAGCGCTAACTCCACATCACCTGAGTTAAACCGGTTGGCTGGGTCTCAATTAAATCGTAACGTTCCACAATACAAGCCCGACGCGCCAGCGAGTGCGTATTTGCAGCGCGAAGCTCTCATGTCCTCCATTCGATGTAAATGGACGCAGGATCGTATTTGCCGGACGGGGCCGCAGAGGCGGCACTGCCTGGAAGTAATACGCACTCGCTGGCGCATCGGGCTTGTATGACAGGCTCCATGAAGCACTGACGTGCTTATCGTCTTGTGTTATGAGCACTTACGGGATGGCGGCTTCAGGACACAAAAAGGTTTCAGGCCCCCCGCAAATACGGTATGTCGTGGCTGCTTGCAGCCGGAGTCGATTCGCACCACAATCCGGTCGCCGGAAATTAACCGGCAGGACCCCGATTTCGATCAAGGCCGAATTGCAGGTGCGCTGATGTTCGTGCGAGCGTTGCTGACTGTCTCTGTACTGACTTACTGTTTGACTCTTTCGCTCGTCGCTACGGCAGCGGAATCAGTTCGCTATTCCACTCAGATCGCTCCGCTGCTGCAAAAGTATTGCGTGAGCTGTCATAGTCGCGTGGATGCTCAAAACGGGCTCTCTTTGCAGGCCCCTGATGACATTCAGAAAGGCAGCGAGAATGGTCCAGTGCTTGACGAGACTACCGCTGCGAAGAGTCGACTGCTCGAGGTGTTGGTCAGCACTGGCGACGACCATATGCCACCAGCCGATGAAGCTCAGCCTTCAAAAGAAGAGTTGGCAATTCTCACCCAATGGTTACACGAAGGTGGAAAATTCGACAGTCGGATGGCCGTGTTGCCAGCACTTCCGAAAGTCGCAGTTACTGCATCGAAGGTCAGATCTCCGGCTTTGGCCATGGTCTTATCAAAGGACGGCCACACTGTGCTGTCTGGTCGATTTAAACTTGTGGAACAGCGAAACGTTCAGAACGGTGAGCTTGTTTGGAGTCTGCCGATCGCAGACGGCAAGGTGAACGGACTGCGTCTTTCGGCCGATGGGACGAGAGTTCTGCTGGCCACGGGCACGCCGGGGCTTGCTGGTCGAGCGGTCGAAGTTGTTATTGGACAGGACTCAATTCAAAAGGAGTTCGCCGGCCACAACGATATTCTTTATTCGGCCGACTGGTCTCCGGACGGAACAATTGTCGCAACGGCCGGATACGATCGTCGCATCATTTTGCACAATGCGGAGACCGGTGAGAAGATCCGTGAAATGACTGGCCACAACGGCGCGGTGTTTGATCTTCGCTTTAGTCCGGATGGAAAGTTGCTGGCTTCTGCAAGTGCCGACGCGACCATCAAAATCTGGAATGTGGCTACTGGAGAACGTTTCGATACGCTTAGCCAGCCGCAGGCCGAACAGTATTCGGTGGTCTTTACTCCTGATAATCGATTTGTTCTGGGCGCTGGAGCAGACAGCCGAATTCGAAAGTGGCAGCTCGTGTCGATCGATGGGCCGCAGATTAATCCGTTGATCATCTCTCGCTTTGCTCATGAGGGCGTGATTACTCGCCTGGCGATTTCCGACGACGGCCGGTATCTGGTCACGACGTCCGACATGGGATCGATCAAAACCTGGGATGCCGCAACGGTTAACGAACAATCGGCCGAAAACCTGACTCAGGACCTTGTCACGAGTCTGGCGATCGACAGTGCAAACGCTCGCGTTCTGATCTCCACGTCGAAAGGCGAACAGCGATCTGTCGCTCTGCCGGAGATCGCTTCCAAAACGGAAGCAAGTGATGCAGCGGCAGTAGTCGTCATGGCCGAAGCGGCAGGACCACTGGCCGAGTTGACTGAAATGGAGCCAAACAGTGAACTTGCGGTTGCGCAGGCTGTTCCGTTTCCTGCAAAAATCTCAGGTGTGATCGATGGTGCAACTTCTGGCAGCGATGAGGATCAGTTTCGCTTTGAGGCAAAAAAGGGGCAGCCGATTCTGTTTGAGGTCAAGGCGTCCCGTGATAAGTCGGCTCTGGATTCTACTGTGGAAGTGGTGACTCCGGATGGTAAGCCTGTCTTGCAGACGCAATTGCAGGCCGTGCGAGATTCCTACTTCACATTCCGCGGGAAGGATTCCGACACGGCTGATGACTTTCGAGTCTTCAACTGGCAGGAAATGGAATTGAACGAGTATCTCTATGCCGACGGCGAAGTCGTGAAACTCTGGCTCTACCCGCGTGGTCCGGATTCTGGTTTCAAAGTTTATCCCGGTGCAACACTGCGTCAGACCTACTTTGGAACAACTCCGACTTCCCATCCATTGCAGGGGCCGGCGTTTATTGTCGTGCCTTATCCAGCTGACGTAGTTCTGAAAGATACCGGTCTGCCGATCTTTCCAATTTACAGCCAGAACGATGACGACTCGATGCGTCAGTGGGGCAAAGATTCACGGCTGACATTCGTGCCTCCGGCGGATGGCACTTATCTCGTCCGCCTGAAGGATGCTCGCGGATTTCAGGGAGCCGACTACAAGTACCAGTTGATGCTGCGACATCCACAGCCGGATTTCAACATAGCGATGGCAGGAGATGCGTTGAGCATTCATAAGGGAACTGGTCGCGAAATCATTTTCACAGCAACACGGCTTGATGGCTATGACGGCCCGATCGAGATCTTCGCGGAGAATCTTCCAGCCGGGTTTACTCTGTCAGATCCTGTCATCATTCAGCCGGAACAGCGTCAGGCGATGGCAATTCTTATTGCATCCAATGATGCTGTTCAGCCTGCAGAAGACGCTGTGAAGGGTGTTATCTTTAAAGCTCGCGCAAGAATTGGCGACAAGGATGTGATCCACGATGTGGGTGGGCTGAAGACTCTGGCAATCGCTGAAAAGCCGAAGATATCGGTACGAATTCTGACGGCCGACCAACAGGCTGCGGGCCAGAACGAGCATACTCCTGAGCTGACGGTTTGGGCGGGAGAAACCGTGCGAGCATTTTTGAAGGTTGATCGCCTGGATCACACAGGGCTTGTGGAGTTTGGCAAAGAAGATTCCGGCCGCAATATGCCTCACGGCGTGTTCGTCGACAACATCGGACTAAACGGCTTGATGCTTTTGGAAGGCCAGAACGAACGCGAATTCTTTATCACCACAGCCAAGTGGGTGCCCGAATCGAGCCGCCCGTTTTACCTGAAGTCCAGTGTCGACGGCATTACAACTCTCCCTGTGATGTTGCATATTCGTCATCGCAGCTCGGATACCCCCAAGACGGCCGCAAAGTAGCGGAACGATTATCGTCGATGCTGAACGTGAAGAGTTACAGAGCGAGCGGCGACACGGATCACGACAGGGCAATCACATATCTGGAGTTCAGTGTTTGTTTCACAGCTTCAGAAAGATCCGCTGTCGATACAGCCAAAGCAGGAAAAACCAGTAGAGCAGAAACACCGTCGAGGGCAGTGTGATCGGGCCGTACCATAAGGGATCGAGTGCTTTAGGGCCAAAGACGTTTTCGATCATGCCGGCGAGATGTACCTTAACCACGCTTTCGCGCGTCCAGCCTGAAATTGTCTGCCCCAGCATGTAGGTCAGAATGGAATTCATGCCGACCACGACAAGAGGAAACGCCAGCAGTTTCAGAGGCAGGATGTCAAAAAGGAAATAGAACAACGCCAGCATACCGATCACATAGCCACCGCTGAACAGAA